>JAHENW010000086.1 GCA_018610025.1 Thermoplasmatota archaeon | reverse complement strand
GAAGAGGAACAGTTCGTTACCTTCGAAACCGATCCTGGTACCTACACCTACTATGCATAACACACCGAGTACCGCTCCCGTGATAAGGGAGACCATCACCCTTCTTTTTTCCATGTTTATAGAATGTGAACAGTGGTTAATTAAATCTATCAATCAGAACGGTACGAGAGGAAGATCACAGCAAGTATAGCCAGTAAGATACCTATCATCTTTGAGAGGAATAAACTTTCGTTGAGGAGAAGAACGCCCAATGTGACCGTCGTTATGGTGGCAAGAACCATCATGGGCTTTGCGGTACTTGCGCCCACGTTCTCCAGCCCCCTGCAGAAGAGGATGAAGGCGAAGGCTCCCAGGATACCGTTGAGCGCCGGATAAATGAGGTTTGGATTGAGAGATATCGAGATACTGGTAAGGCCGTACAGGATAAAAAAAGCCGAGAATATTATCACCGTCTGGATAAGAGAGCGGAAGAAACGGGTGTAGTTGACACCTTTTTTGAGTATACCTACCCGGAGAAAGACGGTGGATAGGCCTAGGGCTAGTACCAATCCGATAAGGTATATGTGGCCGATGGTGAAGTGTAATAGACGTGAGTTCACAGGATAAAGGAAGAAGAAAGCAGCTACGGCCATGGCTACCCCTACTGCCTTTATTTTTCCTATCTTTTCGTTTAAAAAGAAAACGGAGAGTATCACGGTGATGAGGATGCTCAACCGCTGGATGGGTTTTACAATTGAAACTTCGTATATAGAGAGGGATAGTCTCGATAGGATGATGCCTAGCCCTATGAAGGCACCGGCCAAAATGGGATATATGGATGTTGAATCGACGGTGAATGTGAAATCCTTGTTCGACAGAACGTAGATAAGGACGATCGGTAGGAAGAACGCTGAACGTACAAAGGCCGCCTGCCAGGGGCCCAGTGCGCTGACGCTGAGCTTCGAGAAGAAGTCCCCGATACCCCAGAGAAAAGCGGCGGTGATTATGAATATCAGATACCTGTATTCGTCCTGCATCTTCTCCCCTATTGTTGACTCTTAACCTTTAAGTCTTAGCATCATTTTTGAAGGAGGTCAAGATGGTTCAAATCTCCCGTCTTCCGATAGTATCTCCACCGCCCTGAGTGCACTCTTCTCCTTGTCCTTTATCTCCAGCATCAGATCGAAATCATGCGGTCTTGATCGGCATATGAATTCTTTGAAATCCTCCTCATCCATGGACTCCCCGTGCTTTCCTTTTTTCTCACCTGGCTCCTGTGAACTGTAATCCACCATCGGCAGACCGTCCGAAGCGTTCCAAGTACCGCAGACCTTCGTCAAAGCCTCACCAATACTCTCTCCTGAGCTGTTGACTTCATGGTGAAAGCTGTCGAACAGTACCGGTACACCGCACATCTCGTTTATCTCCAAGCAGTTTTTCAGTGTATAAGAGACGTCGTCGTTCTCGATGATCAGCCTCTTTTTTATTTCATCGTCCAGTTCCCTATATCTTTCGGCGAACCGCTCCATGCTCTTCCCCTTATCTCCGTATACCCCGCCCACGTGCAGTTGTATCTTGGCATCTTCCTTCAATCCCAGCAGGTTCAGTACCTGAGCGTGGTACCTCAGTTCTTCCACGCTGTTGTGATAGACCCCGTCTTTATTCGAATTCAAAACGATGAACTGGTCGGGGTGCATAGATATCCGTATATCGTTCTGAATGATGTACTCGCCTATCTCTTTGAATTCATCCTTGAAATATGACTGCCAGTCGAGATCGTTGATCTCGTGCGATGCGAAGGGCACCAGGTCCGACGTTATCCTGAAGAAGAGTATTTTTTTCTTAACGTTGAACTTCAACATCTGAAGAAGGCCATCAAGGTTGTTTTCCACGGTTTTTATCAACCTTTCTTGTGAGTACGACTTCAGTCGGAAAGTACTGTTACCGCTGCACTCCAGGGTCCGGTTGATGCATGGATAACCGATCTTCATGTACTGTTCAAAACGTTGATGCATATAAAGTATATCGCTCTAAAAAGAAAATAAATAGGATGTTCCGTCTGTGGTTATCATGCTCGCCAGATTGAAGGAGATGAGAGAGAAGGAGAACTGGAACTTATTTAGATGGCCTACGGCGAGAAGGCATAAAAAGCAGATAACTATTATATGAAAAGAAGACTATACCATGAAGGGAAAAAGATGGGTCTGCTGACTTCACAACTCTGGTCACCATACGTGGTTGGCATAGGGATAGGTATCCTGGTATGGCTGAGCTTTCTACTTTCCAACAAGGCCATCGGCTGTTCTACAGCCTACGCAAGGACCTTCGGGATGGTTGAGAGATCGTTCAGGGGAGAGAAAGTTGACCAGAAACCATACTACAAGAAATTCGTACCCAAGATAGACTGGGAGTGGATGCTGGTTTTAGGTGTTGTAGTGGGCGCATTCATTTCGTCCATCATATCCGGCAGTTTCAGGATCGAGACGGTCCCCACGGTCTGGGAGAACACCTTCGGTTCGAGTGCTGTTCTGAGGTTCTTCGGTGCCTTCACCGGCGGATTACTCCTGGGTTTCGGTGCCCGCATGGCCGGCGGGTGTACCAGCGGTCATGGCATAAGCGGTACTTCACAGCTGTCAGTTGGAAGCTGGCTGGCCTTTGTCTTCTTCTTCATAGGCGGCATAATCACGGCTCTTCTGATCTACGGGGGGATATAGATGCTGGAGGGATTTTATAAAGATAAAAAGAAACAGCTCTTCCTTGGCTTTTTGATAGGCGTGACCTTCGGCTTTCTACTTGACAGGGGTGGTGCCACGGATTTCAACATCATAGTCAACCAGCTTTTACTGAAGGATTTCCGGGTTTTAAAGATAATATTCACTGCGGTGATCACGGGTATGATCGGTGTTCATCTCATCGTAAAGTATCTTCCACCGGAGCTTCAACCTAAACCGTACAGGTGGAAACCGATAGTCATCGGAGGGCTGATATTCGGCGCCGGATTCGCCATACTCGGCCTGTGTCCTGGAACAGCCGCAGGTGCAATGGGAACGGGTGCGGTCCACGCTCTGTTCGGCGTCATCGGCATGATCGTCGGTGCGGGTCTATTCGCTTCCATCTATCCCCGGATGATGGGGTTCATGAGCGAGAGCGACAGAGGATCTGTGACGATACCTAGATTATTAGGTATAAACGCCTGGTGGGTGGTGCTTATCATATCCATAGTCTTGTTCGTGATCATGTATGTACTGGAGATCTACGGGTTCTGAGGTGATGATATGAAGGAATACGACGTGTTGGTCATAGGTAATGGAGTAGGTGGGCATGTAGCTTTGAAGTCCGTTCAGGAAGGTTTCAGCACCGGTCTTATAGATAGACAACCGGTAGGAGGAACGTGCCAGAACTACGGCTGCAAACCTTCTAAGAAACTCATCCATATCGCAGACAGGTTGAGGGGATCAGAGACTTTGAAGAAGGATGGTGTAGACCTGTCGATCAACGAGATCGATTTTCCAGAGATGATGGAGGATATAAGGAGTACCAGGGATAGATGGCAGAGGGATCAGAGAGAGGTT
>JAHENW010000085.1 GCA_018610025.1 Thermoplasmatota archaeon | reverse complement strand
GGCCCTCCCGACTGGCAGGGGCTCGCCATCGCCATATCACTCATAGCCATCTTCGCCGCGGTAGTGGTTTGGAAGAAGAAGAGAGAAACTTCTCCGGACAGTTGACAACAATCCATATAAGGCAGCTTTTAATATCTTCAAATATGACTGAACTGCTGTACATGGAGGATATCGAGGCCAATTACATAGAGGGAGTCGAAGGGGACGTGGAGAGGGCCGGTGACGACTACGTTGTTTTGAACCGATCGGCCTTCTATCCGGAGGGTGGAGGCCAGCCGTCGGATACCGGTGTTCTAGAGTGGAAAAACTCATCGGCCGATGTTGTGAAGGTGGAGAAGAAAGGCGACGTCATCCACCGCTTAGACGGGCCTATCCCTGAGAAAGGCACTGAAGTGAAGGGAGAAATAGACTGGGATAAGAGGTACGCTCACATGAAACTGCACACCGCCCAGCACCTGTTCTCCGCTATCCTTTACGAAGATTACGGCGGGGAGACCGCCGGGAACCAGATATACACCGATTACTCGCGTATAGACTTCGAGCCAGTGGATCTTTCAGAAGAAGATATAATAGACGTAGAAAAAAAGGTGAACGCCCGTATAAAAGAAGCACACCCTGTGAACATATACGAAGAGGATAGGGACGAGTTGGAGGAAAAACTGGAAGAGGATAGGGTACAGCTCTCTCTGCTGCCTGATTCCATCGACGTTTTAAGGGTAGTGGACATCGACGGCCTTGACATATGTCCATGCGCCGGTACTCACGTAAAAAATACGGAGGAGATCGGTTCTGTAAAGATCACAAAAGTAGAGAACAAGGGAAAGGACCGCCAGCGTCTATATTACCAGTTGAAGTAATTCTACTCAAAATAAAGCTCCCAGTACACCGTGGACGCCGGGCCCGTGTGCCTATCCACCAACTCATCGTCCACCAAGGATACCTCTTCGGCCAAATCCTTGGGAAGCCGCTGGTACAACCCGTAGGGTACCGCGAACTTCTCCTCTTTTTTAACCTTCATAACCGCATCCACCTGATCGAATTTTTTTTGTAGAAGTGAATTCGAGTACAGATGACTGTCCTGAGGCAGTATCCATTGATAAAAAATACGCAGGCTCATGGGATGCAGGCTCTCGAAAACAAATTTATTTTTAGTCACCCTAGCCACCTCTTCGATAAAGCCGATTATCTGCTCTTCCTCCAAAAGGTGAAGGAACCGCATGCTCACCGCCACGTCGAACCCCTTGTTCTTAAAAGGCAGTCTCAGCGCGTCTCCCTGAACGTACTCCGCCTCTCCCCCACGCAGCATCTCCCTGCTGGCGTCGATTCCAACAACGTCACCACCGTTATCCGAAAGGGTACGGGCGAACCTGCCGGTGCCGGTGGCGATATCCAGAACTTTTTTACCATCTGGCTCAACGAGTGATAAAAGTGTCTCCCTCTCCTTTTTATCCAACACCACCCCGCCCTGGGTGAACCTCTCCTGGTCGTAGCTGTCGGCCACCTCTTCGTTCCTGTACCACTTCTGACCTTCCTTGAACATGAACATAGAACTATCTCTATACACCATTTAACCTTTTTCGTAAATTATATTACCCCACTCTGCTTTGTTAACTTGGGAACGACATGGCCGATAAGAAGCTGAGAAAGGTATCTCTGAAGGAGCTTTCAGAGAAGGTGGACGAGTCCCTGTTCGAGAACCCCATGTTTAAAAAGGAGGACAACAACAGCTACGGCCATTTCAGCAGCATCATCAAAGAGATAAGGGATGGGGGGGAGAACACCCACCTCATCAAGATACGTCCACCGCTCTTCTACCTCAGCGGTTTCTTCAGCAACCTCACCCGCTTTTTATCGGGAACTGAAAGCTTCAAGATAATGGATAACGAGAGATGGGGGAAGAGGGAGGTCGAGCACCTTAAACGGCTGAATCCAGATATATCGGCCGAAACCACCCCTTTCGACAACGCATTCTTGGTCGAGAAGATAGACGGCTCGGTGGTATTCGACATACTGGACTCCAACACCATTTCAAATGAAAAGAAAAAAGAGGTCATCGGCCAGATAGTCAAGGGGCTGAGGAATATACATGAAAAAGACCTTTACCATGGAGAGCCCACCACGCAGAACTGTATCTATTCAAAGAAGGGAGAAATATACTGGATAGACTTCGAGATAGAGTACCACGAGGATTTAACAGACGATGAAAAGAAATCAAGGGACCTGGAACAGCTCACCCTGTCCATACTCGGTGCCTTCGAGGAAGAGGGTGAGATAGGCTTGGACGATCATGAACTCATCGGCCTTATATTCGACAGTTATGGGGATGAAGAGACCATCTCGTTCTTCGCCAACAACCCCAATCTACCCCTTATCGGACCATACAGGATATATCAGCTCTCATTCAAGTCTGGGATCAGGTTCTATCAGGCCCAATACACTTTACTGGAATATCTCACGGAGTACAATACGGAATGAAGTGGAATGAACTCACAGGGTGGAAAAAGGACCTTCTTATCTTTTCGATATCTATATCTCCTGCGGTCATCGCCGCCGTCGTTCTCTACCTCATGGGACCCGAAGTATACCTGCCAGTAGCCGCGGTTGTATCGTCTTTTTACTTCGCCGTGGGCGTTGGCTGGATAACGTCACCTGCCATCGGTCTCACCACCGGGATCCATCCCGTCTGGCTGATCCTTCTACTCGTCTTCATCTCTACGGAGAGCTCTCTTGTGGTGAGCGTAAATTACGATCTTCTAGAGAAGATACCTCTGCTCGGTCGGGGGGTGAAGGCCATAAGGAAGAGGAGCCAGCGTATAATCGATAAGTACGAGCTCGCCAAGAACGTAGAGTACATGACCATCTTCTGGCTCATGTTCTTACCGGTCTACGGTACTGGTCCGATGGCCATGAGCCTGGTGGGCAGGCTTCTTGCACTCGAAAAACTCAAGGTCTGGCTCACCATCACGCTTTCATCCGTCACCAGGTACACCTTGATCATAGGTATCATGTATTACGGCATCATCACCATCTTTTAACGGACAGTAATGCTTTTAAACGGGTGCGTATTCGAGGGGCGTCATGGTAGACACCGCATGTAAATATGAGACCACTCAGGAGGGAGACAGCCGTGTGTTGGTCATCGACTGCAGGGGGTGTGAGAACGATTTCGACCTCGATGACTGCCTGCAGGGTGTAATCCTCTCCTTTGAAGGGGAATACGACGTTGAGAAGATCATCCTCTCCGATTATATAGAGAGGCAGTACTCTCAAGAATCTCTTCTTTTACTTAAAAGAGTGAAAGACATAGCCGAGGAGCTGAACAGGTTATCTTCCAGGGAGACGGACGGGAAGGGATGTGAGGGATGCCCCCTCAACCCGACAGAGATGTATCCAGGGCTGAAAGAGATCATGTTGTCCTCACTGGAAGAGATCTTCTCCTCGCATCTACGATTGATAAAGGAGATCATGTCAAAGGAGGGATGCACTAGATGCAGAAGGTCGGCGAAGGAGGAACTGACGGTTATAGGGGAGAAACTGTTGGATCTCAGATCCGACGTGCTCCTCAAGTCCTATGGAGTGCTGAGGTGATCATATGGAATACGTTGAGATGCTCAAACAGATGAGAAGGTGTGAAGGGCCGAGGATCCATAGAGGGGTGCTTGACATTTTGAACAACGACCAGGAGGTCAGACCTGGCTTTTCATACACCTGGGTCAGGTCGGTGATACCCGATAAAGCGGAAAAGGTGAAGGGATATCAGATGGACGATACGTCCGTGGCTCTTTACAATCTGAAGGATGAAACCGAGGACCTTTATCACATCACTCCAGCGGAGTACCAGATCACAAAAAGGGAGGCAGAACTGATATATCTGGTGAAGGAGATATTGGCTGAGAAGTATCCCAGGGACATGGAGATAAACCGGCCGGGGCAGGTGAAGAAATACATAATCTCACGGAGCAAATCGCTGCTGGACAGCACGGCCAAGAAGTTGGACCTGGATCTAGGTGGATCACGGGAAGAGGAGATAGAGCAGGTCGAGGAGCTGGCCGAGGTGCTGGCGAAATACACCTCGGGCTACGGCATCCTGGAGACGTTCCTCTCCGACCCCTACGTGGAGGACATATACGTCGACGCTCCTTCAGCGGACAACAATATCTACGTGGAGATCGGCGGGGTCGAGGGTATAAAAGAGAAATGCCGGACCAATGTTTTTCTTTCTAGAAAAGATATGGACAGTATACTATCCCGTTTCCGATCGGAGAGCGGCAAGCCCTTCTCCGAGGCATTCCCTGTTCTCGAGACCGACCTGGCGGAGTACGATACCAGGGTGACTGCCATCGGCCATCC
>JAHENW010000084.1 GCA_018610025.1 Thermoplasmatota archaeon | reverse complement strand
CCCCTATATTCTTTATATTTTCTACCCCCTCTAAATACCACTCTCCCGGGGGCCTCTTCGGTACCTGCCAACATGTTACCCAACATCACAGAATCGGCACCGCAGGCTAGGGCTTTAGCGGCGTCACCGCTGTATCTTATCCCACCATCAGCAACGACGGAAACATCTTCGTCTTTGACCTCATCGTAAACGTTCATTATCGCGGTTATCTGAGGTACGCCTATCCCCGAGACTATCCTTGTTGTACATATGGAACCGGGGCCGATACCGACTCTCAGGGAATCAGCACCGGCATCTACCAGAGCTCTCGCCCCTTCACCCGTGGCTATATTACCCGCCATCAAGCTCACGTCGAAAGTCCCATCTATATCCTCTGTCGCCTCTATTACATCCTCGGAGTTGCCGTGGGCCGTATCCATCACTATAAGATCAACTCCGGCATCCACAAGTGCTTCTATCCTGTTGAATTCGTCCGGACCCACTGCAGAACCTACCATGAGCTGACCGTTCTCGTCCATGGTGGCCTGGGGGTGCTGTTTCTTTTTCTCTATATCTCTTACAGTTATCAATCCCTGTAACTTTCTCTCATCGTCTATCAGGGGGAGTTTTTCGATCTTGTTCTTATTTAGTATGGATTTTGCTTCTTTCATCTCAGTATCGGTATCGGCGGTGATCAAATCAGAAGTCATCACTTCCCTCACATCTTTTTGAAGTTCGGTCTCGAATCGGAGATCTCTTTTTGTAACGATACCTATAAGCTCATCATCTTTCACAACTGGTAGACCTGAGATGTTCTTCTCTTCCATTATCTGCTTCGCCTTTCTAGCCTTTATGTCGGGAGAAACAGTGTATGGATTTCTGATCACCCAATTCTCTGATCTCTTGACCTGTTTTACCATGTCCACCTGTTCTTCCACAGGGAGGTTTCGGTGTATGATTCCCAGCCCCCCTTCTCGAGCCATGTTTATGGCCATCTCACTTCCGGTGACTTTATCCATGGGAGAGCTAAATATCGGTACCTTTAACTCGATATCTTCCGTTAATTTACTAGAGGTGTCTATCTCTTCTCTTTTCAGGTCCGTATTACGCGGGATTAATAATATATCATCAAAGCTGAGGCTCTTTTCTATCTTCATCATATTCATCAGGTATAGTGGTGTTATTAAGTGTTTTCTTGTTGCGCTGTTGTTCAACTGCGAAACTATTATATATCGGAGCTTTATGCCCACAGTGATGCCTGATGAGAAACTTGCGAGAGCGATCAGATCCAGAAAGAGACGAGAGATACTGCAGATGCTCTGTAAGAACGAGAAGATGTCTGTCCATGAGATAGCAGATGAGTTAGATATGACGGAATCTTCAGCTTCAAAGCATCTGAAGTTGTTGTACGATCTTGGGCTGGTGGAGTACGAGAAGAAACCACCTGAAAAGTTCTACTTTCTCAAGATCGACGAGATAAAAGAGATGTTCGAGATATACAATCTGGTCGCAGAAAAGATGGCATAGGTGTAAAAGATGAAAGTTGTAATCATAATGGGATCGAAAAGCGATATGGATTGGTCAGAGGAGATAGCGGATACGCTGGACGAGCTGGGTATAGAGAGCGTCATGAGGATCGCTTCAGCCCACAAAGTACCCTTGAAAGCGATAGATATCGTAGAGGAGTACGAGGATGATAAGGTAGTTTACATAACAGTAGCTGGAAGGAGCAACGCGTTGAGTGGATTCGTTGACGCTCAGACCGAGAAGCCAGTGATCGCATGTCCACCCTACAGCAGTAAATTTGCCGGTGCTGATATATTCTCGAGTTTGAGGATGCCTTCCGGAGTTTGTCCTATGGTGGTCATGGGAACGGAGCAGGCGGGTCTAGCTGCCGCGAAGATGCTGGGTCTGACCGAGGAAGACCTTCAAGAAAGGATAAAGGAATATCAAGAAGATAACAGGAAACAGATAGATAAAGATGATAAAGAGGTGAGATAAGATGGGATCTGTGAAAGATCTGGAGATATCAGAGGAGCCGACAGAAGAAAAAGAGGGTGAAGGCGTATTCGAGTTCAGCGACAGGTACAGCGTGTTCGATTACGGTGAGATGCCTGACAAGATCGAAGGTAAGGGTGAAGCTCTCTGTTTGATGAGCGCCTACAACTTCAAAGAGTTGGATAAAAAAGGCATAGAGTCACATTTCATAGAATTGGAAGAAAGAGACAGGATGAAGATCAAAGTTGTCAATGTTATCACCGAAGGTGCATCGGGTGAATCCAAAAATATGATGGTACCTCTTGAGATAATCTATAGGAATTACCTGGGAGAAGGGAGCTCTGTTTTCAGAAGATTGGATAAAGGAGAGATAGAACCATCCGACCTCGGTTTCGACAGCTATCCAGAAGTCGACAAGAAACTGGATCCGCCGATAATAGATTTCAGCACGAAATACGAGAAGTTCGATCGTTACTTCAAGAATCTAGACGAGGTCAAGGACCATTCTGGTTTCGACGACGAGAAGATCGACGAGATAAAAGAGAAGGCTCTAGAGGTCAACGGGTTCATAAACAAGAGGGCTGAAGAACTCGGCTGGAAACACCTGGACGGTAAGATGGAAGTGGCCTTAGATAGGAACGGAGAACTCATGCTCGCAGACGTTCTCGGAACACTGGATGAGGACCGTTTTGAATACAAGGGACTGAAACTCAGTAAACAGATGTTGAGAAATTATTACAGAGATACTGAATGGGCTGAAGAGATGGAAAGAGCCAAGGACGAGGACCTACCGAAAGAAGAATGGCCGGCCCCTCCGAGGCTGCCTGAGAACCTGATCAATTTCGTTTCCGACATGTACAAGGCGGCCTGCAACGAATGGACCGGTGAAGAGCACTTCGACGTGAAAAGTCTGGATGAACTTATAGAAGAGGACTATAAGGAGTTATAGTCGATGCGGTAGAAAATACCGGGTGCCGCCGCTCACCGAGTTCATGGATCACCTACAAGAGTTCGGGATACCGGCGGATATCGATTAAGAGGACTATCTCAAAGGACTGAAGGACCTAGAGAAGTGTGGTGACGTTCGTTCAGGGAGCGATGAACGGTTTATACCTACAACAACCACTTATTGTATAACACAGAGGTGTAAAAAATGGCTAAAAACCCTTTCGAGTACCGGCCGATAGCTAAGGGGGAATATTCCATAGACCGAAAGGGAGAGGGCTGCTCGGTCACTACTGAGCAGAGCCCCAAGACAAATGGTCCGTCGTTCTCCGGCTGTGTAGAAAACCTTTGCTCAGGAGAAATAAGAGTTAAATTGAAGCCTTTTTGAAGGATTTATGGGGTTTTAGACCAATATATAGATCTAAATCGGAGCTAAAAACCTGTTGAATGGAGGTTTTCTACTGAGCCCGTTCTCCCTAAATTTATTATATCTTAATATCATTATAAGAGTGAGAGGATGGTTAGGAAATTATTGGTTATCGCCCTCGTGCTCTTTATGCTGTCCAGCGGAATGCTGGTAGCGTTCGGAGGCGGGGCAAGGGATAGAGATGAAGGGACTTCACAGAGCTCCACTTTGGAAGGATTGGAGGTCACCCTAGAACCTTCCGTTTCCGAACCGAGTTTCATCGAAAAGGAGATGGCCGATGGAAAGTCTTACTCCGTGATCACTGGACATAACGGAGGAAAGATAGAACCTGGGGAACCCGACGTTCCGGTTTTTAGAGATTGGGTTTTGATCCCTGAGGGGACGTCTCCCCGACTTGAAGTGGATCCAGGCCAAGCAGTCGTATATGAAGACATAGATATACCGCCCGCTCGACTTCCTCCAACAGCTCATTCAGATCCCGAGTTCATAAAGGACACCGATATCTACGAGAGTGATGCTGATTATCCGGGGAATTATGCTAATATAGCCCTCACTGACTCCCTTCGAGGACAGGGGATCGCTCAGATTGAGACTTACCCTTACCAGTACAACCCGGTAGAGAAGAAGTTGAGCGTTTATCAGGACGTCACCGTTACCGTTGAATTCACCGGTGAAGTTCAGCCAACACCGTCTAGATTCCAAGGTACACACTTTGAGACCATGACGCGCCGTCTGGCAGTGAATTCTGACCAGGTCCTGGATGCGCAGGAGAGTGTAGAATCAGAGGACCAAGAAGACCAGCCTTCCCTCACATCAGGAGGGAGTAAAGGGGCAGCGCATTACCTGATCATCACGGACCCTCTGTTCGAATCTGCGGCAAATGATCTAGCCGAATGGAGAAACAAGATGGGTATACCCACTTACGTAGCGAACACCACCGAGACCGGCGACACAACGAGTGAAATAACCTCTTATATCCAAAACGCTTATGATACCTGGCAACCTTCACCCGAATATCTTCTTTTGTTAGGTGATGCGGAGTTTATACCTCCTCACTATAAGACGGATCATCCCTATTATGATAGGAAAGTAGGAACTGATATCTACTATGCAGTGACAGAGAATTCAACTTGCGAATACTTCCCTGATCTGAGCCACGGCCGGATGTCCGTTGATACGGATGCTCAGGCACAGTCGAGGGTGAATGAGATAATCAAATATGAGAAGAATCCAGTGAAGGCGTCCTCTTTCTACGAGAACAGCACCCATGCAGCTCAGTTTGCGGACGGCGGGGATAGTGACGATGGTTATGCAGACAGGCGTTTTGCGCAGACAAGTGAAGATATATCTATCTTTTTGGATGACGATAATTACCTGGGGAACTATTCGGCCGAAAGGATATATGAATACACAGGCAGTACCAAACCAGAGTATTGGAAAAAAGATTCTTACTTCGACGGCGGGCCTGCTGGCGATGGAGGCGATCCCATACCGCAGCATCTCAGCGATGACTGGTCAAACAGTTCCGAAAACCAAAAGATATGGGGTGGAGATGCCGCCGAGATTTCTTCAGCAGTGAATGATGGCACGTTCCTCCTTACACATCGAGATCACGGCGGTACAGGTG
>JAHENW010000083.1 GCA_018610025.1 Thermoplasmatota archaeon | reverse complement strand
CAAGGGCGGTGTGAAGAAATATCTCGCCAATTCCATGGAGATGGTGGAGGAATTCGACCTCCCCGAGTACCTGACCCAGAGGATCGAACAGATCACCACCCAGATAGATTCACTCTTCGAGAACGATAAGGTAGAGACGCCCAGTCTGGAGGATTTCTGTTAGTTAAAAGATGAAAGGCTGGTCTGCTTCTCGCTGTCCCTGAACTCGATTATCTTCTCTACCGCCGATTCGACCCTAGACTCGGAGAAATCCCTCTCATCGCACAGGAATTTTTTGATACCTTTCGGGTCTGGATCCGTGAATTCTATACTGTAGTCCTCTACCACCTTCGGTTCCGTGAATATCTCCTTTATCCTCTCTACGTTCTTTATCTCCCCTTCCTTATCCTTCTCCTCTAACACCTTCTCGATGGTCCCAAATTCCTTGATGTATTTCAGCCCCCGCTTGGGTCCGATACCTTTAACGCCTTCGTTGTAATCGGTACCGCACAATATCCCGATATCTATCAGTTGTTCCCTGTCTATATCTAGATCGCTCAACACGTTATCCAGCTCTATCAGCTCCGGGCGGATCTCCTTGTACTCGTTCCTGCCGGGCAGCTTTCTCTTTCCTGTGATGGTCAGGTTCTTGACCAGCCTTGGAGCACCGAATAGGAGTGAGTCGTAATCCTGGCTGCCCAGTGCCCAGGCATCCCCGTTTTTCACCATCAGAGCCGCCTGGCTCTCTCCCTCCCCTGGGGCCTGTATGGAGGGTATGCCCATCAATTCCAAGAGTTCCTTGCTGCTGGTCTCTATCTCCTCGCTCATCCTCGATGTCTGCTGCGCTTTCGTTCTAGCTTTCTCCATGTCCCCCTCTTCCAAGGCCTTTTCATACTCTTCTTCAGCCTCCTTCTTCCGTTCCTTCCTCTTCTCCAAAGTACCCTCCTTCATAACGTCGGGCTCTCCGTCGAAGACGTATACCAGTTTGACACCCTTATTCAGCAGATTGGCGTTCCTGTACAAAAGGCCGGAGAGATGGGAGGTGACCCTGCCCTGGGAATCCATGAGCAGCTCGCCGTTCCTCTGTCTTATACTCGAAAGGAACTGATATATGATGTTATAGGCATCGATGGCTATGACGCTCCCCTCCATCTGTTCGAAGGTGAGTTCCCTGCTTTCGACGATGTCCCCTATCCCTACTCCCAAGTTCTCACCTCAGAATACCGCTCCCTCGGTCTGCACCTTTATGCCGGTATCAGTTATCTGGTAGGGTTTTACCTCCCGTGAATGCTCGATCCTCCTCATCTTTATCACCTGTACGCTCATCTGGACGTCCTGTGTCTCGGTCTCGCTGTACCGGAGCAGGATCACGCCGTCGGCCACGTACTCGACCAGGCCCTCGCGGGATGAGTCTGGATTGTCGTCCTTCACTTCCGCCGTCAGAAGGGTGGTAGCGCCGGTGTCTTTCACCAGGTCACAGAGTCCAAAGAGCCTGTTCCTCTTCTTATCCTCTTTCACGGACATCATGTTCAGCAGTGAGACGGAATCTAGTGCTATGCGCTCGGCCTCGAAGGATTTGATGAACTCCGGTAGGTCGCTCTTGAGTTTGGAAACAGTAGCCTCGGCATCCTCGGGCCTCAATTTCTCTATAGCTATCTTCTCTTCGTTCAGATACGGTTCGAAGTCCCAGCCGTAGGCCCTTGCAGTGTTCAATATCTGGTCCTTGTCCTCTTCCAGGGATATGAAAATACAGGGCTCGTCGTTCTGTAGGCCCTCCCATAGGTACTGGAGGGCGAAGGTGGTCTTGCCGGTCCCGAAGGAGCCCATGGTAGTGAAAACATGGCCCTTGGGTATACCGCCTTTGAGCATCTTATCCAGCCCGTCTATCCCTGTATTGACCCGCTCTATATCTTCATCCATACATATCACCTAATCTTTTCATAATTTACAACACGATAACCAGCATAATCGGTCACCTCAGCGGTGAATCTGGCTATCTTCTCTCTCTTGAGGTGCGGGAGCACACTCATGAACTTGTCCACGAACATGTACCTCTGCCGTTGAGATGTTTTATGACTCTTCGACCACTCGAAGCTCATCACACCGTCTACACTGTCGATCAATAGGTACTCCAGGCTCTTCTCCACTATACCTTTGGAAAGAAGGAGGTATATCAGGCCGCCCCATTTCTTCGACGCCCTCCTCATGCCCTTTATAACGGTCACTAGTTTGTCCTTCTCGATGGTGTCGTTGGTCAGCAAGTCGGTCAACGAGTCGATTATTATGACATTGTCCTCGGCGTTCTCCTCTAGATAATCTACCAGATCCTCCAGTATATCGTTATCGGAGTCCTCTGAAAAAAGATTATTTGGCTTACCTTCTTCTGTCCAATTGCGGGGGACCATGGTCCTCCTGAAGTATTCCTTGGAGAAGTCCTTTATCTCGAGCATCTCCTCGATGACGTCGTAGTAGTCCTGGTTGAAGGATATCTTGACCTCCTCGAGAATATCTTCCTCCGCTCGGGAGAAGGTGAGGTGATGCACTTCATCTGGCAGTATCGCCTTCTTGCACTCGTCCCCTAGAATCGTTGTTAAGTCCTCCGGGTTCTTCTTCACCCTCAGCGTTTTCGCCGAGGATGTATAGACGAACTCCTGCCCTCCTGCACCTATCTCCGTGAGGAGAAGGACTACAGAGCCCGCTGGAAGTCCGCCTTCTATTATGGAATCGAGGTCGCTTACTCCTGTGGGTATCTTCTTCATATCGGGGACACCTGTGGTAGACCCGCCTGCGATGAACAAAATATCGGTCGTCTGACCAGTATGACAGCAGGCAGTATTCAGACATATATTAACTACCCACAAATATACTTTACCAAAGATTACTATTATGTCCTTATGATGAATATATACAAGGGGCGGCAAAAGAGTTTTATAGGGGTTTGCATCATGAACTGAGTCCCTTACCGCAAGTTAGTCTATAGCGGTGAGGAAAACAAGGCTTATATAGCCCTTAACTGTAATATTTAATAGTGCACTCGGTGACATGAAAAAGGGTTACCGGGGAAGGGTATAGAATCCGTCCTTCGGATTCGATGATTACCAGTCATACGCAGACCTGGATGTGTGTCAGCCCAAGAATTTGCTGCAGTCACTCAGCCATTTGGTGGATGGCTCGGCTCGGGCGCCGATGAAGGTCGTGCCAAGCTGCGATACGCGTGGGGTAGGCGCAAGGAACCTTAGATCCCACGATCGCCTAATGGGACTTCCCCTTTGTACTCCGTAAGGAGGGGGAACCTCCTGAATTGAAACATCTTAGTAAGGAGAGGAAAAGAAACCAATTGGGATGCCGTGAGTAAAGTCGATCGAAAGCGGTATAGAGCAAACCGAATCCCTCACAGAGATGTGAGGGAAATGTGGTGTTTTGGACCTCGGCACATCTTCCCTACCCAATCCGAAGTCTCCTGGAATGGAGCACCGAAGAGGGTGATAGTCCTGTAGGAGATAGGTAGAAAGATGATTCGAGGCCCCCAGAGTATCGTGCGTCGGATATCGCGCGTGAAGTTAGGAGGCATACACTTCTAACTCTAAACACGTCCCGAGACCGATAGTAAACTAGTACCGTGAGCGAAAGCTGAAAAGTACCCTTGACGGGAGGTGAAAAGAACCTGAAACCAGATGGTTACAGACTGATAGGGCATGAAAGGGTCGAAGCTCTGTAGCAGGAGTGGACCGATGTCCTGTCGTACGTTCCGAAAAACGGGCCAGCGAGTTCTGATCAATGGCGAGACTAAGCCTGCCAAGGGCGTAGTCATAGGGAAACCGATAGGTTCGCACTCTTCGGAAGAGGAACGAGGTGTATTCGCCTGGAGTCATTGGTTGGAGACCCGAAGCCGGTCGATCTATGCCTGGATAGGGTGAAGCCTCTCGAAAGGGAGGTGGAAGCCCGCACGGATGGTGAGCTACAAATCCTTCCGATGATCTGGGCGTAGGGGTGAAAGGCCAATCGAGACCGGAGATAGCTGGTTCCTTCCGAAACTACTCGAAGGTAGGCCTTGGCGGAGACTGACAATAGGGTAGAGCACTGATTGGGTATTCGGGGGCGAAAGCCCTTGGTACCCTGTCAAACTCAGAATCTATTGTCGTCGTTGAAACCAGGAGTGAGGGCGTCGGGGTAAGCCTGGCGTCCGAAAGGGCAAGAACCCTGCCTGGGGTTAAGGTCCCAAAAGTACCGACTAAGTGTTAGATTCAAGGGAGTCCGCAGTCTAAAACAACTGGGAGGTGGGCTTAGAAGCAGCCTTCCTTTAAAGAGTTCGTAACAGATCACCAGTCGAGATTGCGGGCACCTAAAATGGACGGGGCTAAGTCGGTCACCGATACCCCGGAGTACCGAGAGGTAATCTGGTAGGAAGGCGTCGAGCCCGGGTAGAAGCTTGGCCGTGAGGTCGAGTGGACCGCGTTCGAACGAGAATGCTGGTATGAGTAGCAGCAAAGAACGGTGGGAATCCGTTCCGCCGTAGGGGCTAGGGTTCCTCGACAATGTTCTTCAGTCGAGGGTTAGCCGGTCCTAAGATGGCTCTTAACCGAGGCCGTCGAATAGGTAAACAGGTT
>JAHENW010000082.1 GCA_018610025.1 Thermoplasmatota archaeon | reverse complement strand
GGGGTCTCTCAGGCCGCTGCCTTCGGTGCTGCCTTCGCCGTGATTGTCCTAGGTGCAGGATCCATGCATAGTTCCGCCTCCGACGCGGTCATACTGAACAATCCATACATAATCACGATATCGGCCTTTTTCTGGGCCCTTTTATCCACTGCTGGCATCCTTTCGCTATCTAAATTAAGGAACGCCATACCGGAAACGTTAGTTTTAGCGGGCATAGCACTTGGTTCACTGTTCACAGCGGGCATGACCTCTTTACAGTACTTCGCCAGCGATGTTGAATTGGCTGCAGTGATATTCTGGACCTTCGGAGACCTTGGGAAATCTACCTGGAGAGATTTCGGGATAATGCTTGCTGTGATCGTACCTATCCTGATCTACTTTATCTGGAACAGTTGGGATTACAACGCCCTCGATAGTGGGGACGAAACGGCGAAGAGTTTGGGCGTGGATGTTGAAAAGACACGGACTCACGGGATGCTTCTAGCTTCTCTTTCCACAGCGGTGGTAGTCTCTTTCTTCGGCATCATCGGATTTGTAGGGCTAGTTGTTCCTCACATCGTACGGAAGGTGATCGGCGGTGACGAGCGCTATCTGATTCCGGCCTCGGCTATCTTCGGAGCAGCCTTTCTACTGGCTTCAGATACTGTGGCAAGGACCGTGATATCTCCCATCGTTTTGCCGGTGGGAATACTGACATCTTTCTTGGGTGCTCCCCTGTTCCTGTACCTTCTGGTAAAAGGGAGGTCATACTGGTGAAATTGAAGATCGAAGGGCTGGATTTCAGTTACGACGGGACGGAGAAGGTATTGGATGGTATCGACCTATCTCTTAAAGAAGGAAATATACTGGCCGTGATCGGTCCCAACGGCTCGGGAAAGACGACCCTCCTGAAGTGTATAGGGAATATCCTCGAACCCATGGATGGAGATATCTCTATAGACGGAACTGAACTGGTCGACCTTACAAGAGAGGAGATCGCTAGGAAGATAGGATACGTTCCTCAGGTCGAATCTAGAGGTTTCCCATCCACTGTATACGACACGGTTCTCATGGGAAGGAAACCGTATATATCCTGGGAACCCAGTGAAAAAGACCACGAGATAGTATCGAATATAATAGATAAGCTGGACCTTGGAGATATGGCCATGAAAGAGATAAACGAGCTCTCCGGGGGTCAGAGACAGAAGGTCTTCGTCGCCCGGGCACTGGCACAAACGCCAAACCTCCTTCTCCTGGACGAACCTACGAGCAACCTGGACTTGAAACACCAGCTTGAGGTCCTGAACATAATTCGCCACCAGGTCGATGAAAACATGTCGGCCATACTGGCCATCCATGACCTGAATATGGCACTGCGTTATAGTGATGAAATAGTGATGCTGAAGGACGGAAGGGTGTACGATTCAGGTGGACTAGACGTGGTCACCCAGGAGAATGTTGAAAGGGTCTATGGAGTGAAGGTCCATATCACTGAGCATAAAGGGTGGCTGACCGTGACACCGGACAGGCCGGTGAACGGTATAACTCTAGATTAATGTAAAGCGGAGCCACCGTTGACTCCCATTATGTCTCCAGTGACGTACGAACCTTCCTCAGAAGCTAGGAAAACAGCAGCGTTTGCTATATCCTCCGGCTGGCCTATCCTTTTTACGGGTATTTTTTCAGCTCGTTTTTTTCTTTTCTCCTCTGAATAACCGGCTATGATATCGGTATCGATTGTTCCCGGCGCTAGCGCATTCACGGTTATACCTTCTGGACCGAGTTCCAGTGCCAGTGCTCTAGTTAAACCGATAAGAGCAGTCTTGCTGGTGACGTATGCCGTGCCGTGAGTCGATCCTCTGAAGGCGAGCTGAGACGTGATGTTGATGATCTTACCGGCTCTGGAATCTTTCAGGTGTTGAAGGCAGTACTTCCTTAGCATGAAAGGTCCCCTGGTATTCACAGCCATGGTTTTATCGTATTCCTCTATCTCGGTTTCCTCTAAATCTTTTCTTATGTATACGCCAGCGTTGTTCACAAGTATATCGATCCCCCGGAATTCGCTAACAAAGTCTTCGATCATCTCCTCGACTTCGTTTTCCTTACTCACGTCCCCCTCTAACAGCATCCCTTCACTTTCTCGCTTTACTTTCTTTAAAACTTCCTCAGCTTTCTCTTCACTTTTGTGATAATTCACACCTACAATGGCACCTTCCTCGGCGAACTTCTCTGCTATCCCTCTTCCTATACCCCTTGAGGCCCCAGTGACGATTGCCTTCTTACCTTCCAATCTATGAGACATGCTATGGGATTTACCCGAGAGTAAAAATATTTTTGCTCAAGGAAACCGTTAAATATCAAAAACAAGTGTTGGGGATACCGTTGAAGGTTACGGCGGACCAGTGAGTCGCAAAATTACTTTGTAATTTGTCCTTAAGGGGAACAAACTTCCCCTAGTCGCAAATATTCGCAAACTCATATTTGCGTCCCAACGTGGAAACTTTGTTTCCACTGGGTCGCAAGATGAAGCAAAGCTCCATCTTGCTCCCGTGGTGTAGTCCGGCTAATCATATCGGCCTCTCGAGCCGATCACACGGGTTCGAATCCCGTCGGGAGCACTTTTCTTTTCATGCGACCAGAGGGTTGAGAACTTTAGTTCGCGAATCTATTTCAAATAGATGAGCGGTTAGAATACGAATGAAATGAGTATTCTGACCAGAATCCCGTCGGGAGCACTTTTCGTTTTTTAAAAAGTGCAACTCAGTGGAAAAATCGTTCTTTCATTTTTCCAACGCAGGAGCACTCTTTTCTTTCTTTTTTAGTGCGACTAGAAGGGTGAGCCCCTCGGGTTCTAAAGGAATTAAAAAATTCATTATCTCCCTGGCTAGGTATAGCTTCGGGATCGCGAATCTATTTTAATCTTATTTGACTATAAATTGAACTTGAAACTCTCTATCTCACGAATTAGGGATAGGAATGGTAAGGATGGGATGTGGACGACCAGTCCCGGTATCTCAGGGGTTTGGCAAGGTATTTAATACTTGCTCAGGTCAGAAAAATAGGATTTTTTAACGAGGATATACCTCTCTCTTACATACCTTAGATTCGATTCTCCTATATATCCACCTAGGTAAGCTCAAGTTCCATTTACATATCTTGAAGCATATCGTTGTTACCACGTATATCTTATCAGTAATCAACGGTCCAGGTGATAGTAGTGTCGGCGGAGTTATAGACCCAGTATCCTTCCCTTGCGGTCATCGTGTAGTTATCCAGGTTGTAGATGTACTCCAGGTTGTACTCCCTGCCACCGTTGAACAAACCGATCTTGCTCACTTCGGATGGTAATGCATTCGATGCGACCTTATCGGTTCCCGATGGATATCCGACCATGT
>JAHENW010000081.1 GCA_018610025.1 Thermoplasmatota archaeon | reverse complement strand
GAATCACTGACGTCGAAGAAGAAGTATCTCCACTCTCCGGTTTCGGGTCTCCATCCCCAGTCGGCCCGACCATAGACACGATAGTTCTTATAAAGGGCGCTTTGCTCCGTATCATTATCTTCCATATGTATTACATCTGTCTTATCTTCTATCTTCGCAGCAACGTTTATGGTAACGGGTACGACAGAGGTCTGATTACTTCCCTCAACGAAGACAGCTCCTTCATAAAAACCAGGAGAGGCGCCGCTAGGAATGTTTATATTGAATGGAATGGTTTGGGTAGACCCGACCATACCATTAGGTGAAAGGATAGTGGAGTATCCACTAGCAGGTATGTCTACCATCCCCCAGTTCTGATATTGGTACGCTACCACTTTGTGGTGCACTTCTATATCTGGGATCACCCTCTCTTTAACAGCACCCGACTCAGTCCTGTATGCTCCAGCTCTCATCCTAAGGATGACAGAATCCTGGTCCTCCAATTTCTTAGAAGGGTCATGCATCGCCACGAAATGTGTATTACTCTCCCCGCCGTCTTGAGTATACCTGGTGGTCTCATTATAGACTTCTATCGAGCCATTGTTATTGTAGTCTTTACCGGTATGTAATTCCGTCCAATAATATGTCTCAGGGTCTATATCAGATCCCAGTTCAGGGTTTATATTTATACTGTAGTCTCCGTTCTGGTCGAAATCAGAGAAGTTGTAATAGGAATGCACTGCGAGAAGGTCAGTATTAGCGGTTACGTCATCTGTCAGATTCCATGTAACTGAGTCTGAATCCTCGGTAGTCGTATAATTGATCGTTCGGTTATCAATTTCTTTCAATATACCATCAGTAACAGTGACTTCCTCAGAAAACGTAGAATTGTGATTCGTTATATCAATAGATTTTTGATCCGTATCTCCGGGATACATCACATTGGTGAACATGTCCCTATTCGTTCCGTTGTAACCGCCCCCTTCTAGAGACAGATCGGCATTGGTCACACCTGTGTCTGAGGGTTCAACTGATATACCTGTCCGATTCATGGCGATATCTACAGCCCTAGAGCAGTTCATCCATCCGGAACCCTGAGAAAGAACGTCATAGTTCATGTTATCAGCACTGCTTCTCAGGATCTTTCTCGCCGTTATAGCATCAGGATAATGTCCAGTAGTGTTCTGATATGCTTCATAGATCAGGGCCATACCACCCGCAACCACCGGGGTCGCCATAGATGTTCCGCCGAAAAGGTTCAACTGAAGACTGCCGTCACCAGGGGAGTTCCATGAGTTGTTCGTGTAATAGGCATACGTCGAAAGAGAATTTAGGGCAGTTCCAGCCCAACCGTAGGCCCCAACGCCTATCACATCGGGTGAATTCTTCCCTAAAGCTTTTGGCCCTCGAGCAGAGAATCCTACTATCTCTCCATGACCTTCACCGGCATTGGGTCCGCTCTCGAAGTCGAGGTCTTTTCTGTAGGCACTATTCGTCCCCGCTCCAACACCGATGATCATGGAAGAATCCGGAGTCGTGACAGTTCCGTAACCAGGGGCACCGTTTCCTCCAGCGACAAGGAAGGAGGTATTTCTTCCCTTCGTTCTCAGGTCATAATCAACCAATCTATCGAGTTCTGTCCAACCGTCTTCGTGATAATCGCTCATACCCCACGAATTGGAGCATATTTGGGCCTGGTCATCATCGGTGGAAGCGTTTCCATCGTATCCAACCGTAGCGAAGTTCCACATATCGTATATATTGCCTGTGAAAGGAATCGGTATTACATCAGCAGTAGGAGCAGTTCCAGTTCCTAACCCTCCCCTTATATTGCCTTTCCCGGCGGCAGAACCTGCACAGTTTGTTCCATGGGTGTAATACTGATAGAATTCTCCCATGAATGCTACCATGTTTCCATTCTCGGGTATCCGCATGGGGAGGCCCTGTCTTTTCGCTTTAGTTTCGGAACCAGGTATCGGAGTACTCCCATCCGCGATAAAGTAAGTCATTCCACCGGACCAGTCTGGGATACCATCCCCTCCGTTCCAGCTATCGATGGTAGTATTAGTGGAGGCGTCGTAATCGTCCCGATAAGAAACTGGGCTGCTCTTGTTGGTCGGTTTTTCGTCAGTGAAATCGTAATCATGATCGAGGTCCACATAGACGGTATCATAAACGCCAGCCGTTTCTGAATCTGTAACAAGGACTGCTACCTGCTCCTTGTTGTTGTCATATATTCCCTTCAGTTTGTTATCCATATGGTGGCCTATATGATAGGTTCCAGATTGACTAGGGATACCTTGAACCAGATAGTCCGAGTTATTGAAACTGATATATCCACCATCGGCCTGATCAGTGTGCGATGTGTTGGCATATCCAAAGGAGCTACTGTCCCATCCATAATCACCGTAATCAAGGTATAAGCGCATAGAAAGATCATCATAGGCGATGGGCCAACCATCGTAGGGAGAACTGGTGTTATCATAGGTCGCCCATTGGTTCATAAGGTCAAGATTGGCGAAATCGAAACCCGTATCAACTATACCTACGTTAACTCCGCCACCCTTTCCACTCTTGGACCAAGCTTCTGGGGCGTGGTGAATTGAAGATGTCGCCAATCCTCTTGGCTGGATCGCATTTCCTCCACCCTGAACTTTATCCATTACCGTTACCTCACTTTTGGGATCGACTCCACTTTCTGGACTGACCCTAGGTTCGGTGAACTCAGCGATATAATATGTAGAATCCAAAGATGCTATCTCCTTTATATTGCTCAGAGGGACCTTCACTTTTGTTATAACCCTCCTGTTTTTGGTCTCCCTTATACCGATATTGGTATCTACACCTAAATCTCTGAGCTTGTCTCCTAATTCATTGATGTTTCCTGTCGCTATGTATACTTTTTCAAGGCCTTTCTTTTCTTTTTTCAATAATTGCTTATCGACCTTGTCCTGAATATTCTCGTCTTTGGTCCCTTTGATCTGTTTTTTTAGCTCATCGAGTGATGTGGAATCTTCGACTGTATCTTCAGTTTCATTCTCATCGTCTCCTTCGGCAGTCTGGAAAAACATAGCAAAGCCAGATATCACCAAAAATGTCACTATTAATACAGCAACTATCTTCTTCAATTTCATGTCATTACACCTATTTTGTATCTATTGGAATCTACTAGTAGAGATTGTGTTAAATAATTTTTGATTGGGGGACGGTATTAGAAGGCTTAACTCTTCACTATTTTTATCTCTATCCCCCTTCACTGACTTCCTCTTCACTGACTTCGTACCGCCCCAATTTGACGAGGACCTGAGATTTATTCAGTGAAGCGTCCCTGTACGAGGAATTGATATCAAGGGCTTTATCATAGCAGTCAAGGGCTTCCTGATACTCACCTTGCCTGAATTTGGTATTGCCGAGATTATTCCAAGCTATCGCAAAGTCCTCTTTGATGTCTATGGCCTTTTTGAGACATCTTTCTGCCTTACCCCTTTCTCCTCTCCTGCAGTAAACTATACCCAGATTGTTCCACACGGACTCCTTATCTGGATCTACGTCAAGTGCCCTCTTGAAGGCCTCGAGGGCCTCATCATATCTACCGGTTGAGCAGAAGGCTACGCCTTCACTGTAAAGGGAAAGGCACAGGTCTTCCTTATCAG
>JAHENW010000080.1 GCA_018610025.1 Thermoplasmatota archaeon | reverse complement strand
TACGAAACTCACCAGCATCCTGGTTATGAATCCCAGGGAGCCAGCCTCCGAGAGGATGAACGCAAGAGAGATCGCCCCGCCATAGAGGAATATAGTACCCCATGGGAATCTTTTAACTATATCATCCCAGTGAACGGTCTTGGTGAGTGCTATGAATACAGTGACCAATACCGCAACAACACCCATACCCAATATCTGCCCTAGAACCGCCCAGCTGATGAACGCTGAGATGAGGAAGCCTAGTGACTTTCCCTCCCCCATGGAGAAATCACCCATCTCCTCCACTTCCTCATCGATATGCTCTTTTATCGAATCCATATCTATATCTTCGATATCGAACAACCATTTTAGAACCAAGTAGACCATGAGGGTCATGAAGATGACCAACGGGATGGCGGCTATGAACCAGTCTACAAAGGAGATCGGGGGAGCATCCGCAGGCTTGTACTGGTTATAAATACCGATAGCTAGGGGGTTTCTAGCACCACCCAGTAACGTTCCCATACTACCCACACTAGTCCCGTAGGACAGGGCGAGGAGGCTCGCTTTCACAAAATGGCTGTCGAATATGTCCTCCTTGTAAGCTGAAAATATGCCCAAAAGTATCGGGATGAAGAGTGCTGCCACACCGTGGGCCGGCATCATCATAGAAAGTAATGAACCGACCAAGGTGATTCCCAGTATGAACTGTAGGGGGGATTCGCCGAAGCGTTCAAGGAACAGAAGGGCTATCCTCTTGTGCAGATTGTGTTTCTGAATAGTGAGGGCGAGCATGAACGCCCCGAGTAGGAAGAAGATGGTGGACGAAGCGAAGCCCGTAAAGGCTTCTTGAGGACTCAATATACCCAATATCACGGAGAACCCGATCAGCATGAAGGTGGTGAAGATGTAAGATACCGGGGTCAACAGCCAGAAATATACGGTGAGGAAGAGAAGTGCCAGACCGTAAAATTTGATGGTCTGTGCAGCATAGAGATTGATCCCAAAGATCATCAGGCCGAATATAGTCAGGCCGACGGCTGCCTGAACCTCGTCTTTCTTGAGTATATCGAGTAAACTAGGGTCTATTTTCATGACTCCGACATCATAGATGTATCGAACTTATAAAAAATTAATCTTCCTTCTAGTTCACCCTCCTGTACCGATGAATTGAAATAAAAGGATGTGTATATTATTCAATGCCCAGCTTACGAGGGTCATGGGGAGTTCCCAGCACGATGATCCATGATGCGAAAGCTGGGCATGGTCTTGAAGGGTCCCCCTATGAATAGGGCGAGACGCCCGGTGATGAGTAGGGACCAACCCCAAGACCGTCCAGGTCCCTGGCTAGAGTCAAGAAGGGGAGTTGGCCGAGCCAAACGATGAACCTCTCTGTTACGGCCGGGGAACATCTCTACCCGATACCATGGTCCTGAAATGCCCCGAGTGTGGAAGTACGAACATCATACCCGAGACTGGCTTCATCACCGGTTACAAGTACCACTGTGAAGACTGTGACTACGTGGGAACACTGGTGCTGGAGGTGGAGGAGAGAGAGTTAGAAAGGGAAGAGGAGGAGATTCGGAAAGAGAAGGAGGAAAAAAGGGAGAAAAAAGAGAGAAAAAAAGGGACGGATGAGAAAAAGGATAATAACAAAGAGAAAAAAGAGACCAAATAAAATATTTTAGAGCCGATCAAGCATACATGACCTGTTTCTTGATCTCCCTTTCTTCAGAATCTGAAAGGACCTTATCAATGGCTTCCTGGAAGTCCTCTTGTTCTGCCCTATCTTTGGAAGTCCTCAGCGAGAACATACCGGCCTCCGTACATATGGCCTTGATATCGGCTCCAGTAGCATCATCCGTTTTCCTAGCCAAGGCCTCAATATCTACATCTTCGGCTATATTCATATCGCTCATATGTATCCTGAATATCTCTTTTCTAGCCTCTAGATCCGGCATCGGTATCTTGATTATCCTGTCGAACCTTCCGGGTCTCAACAGTGCCTTGTCCAGCAGTTCAGGCCGGTTGGTGGCTCCCATCACCTTGATGTCACCTATGGGTTCGAAGCCGTCCAATTCTGAAAGGAGCTGCATCATCGTACGTTGGACTTCTCTATCGCCGGACGTGGCCTGTTCTGTCCTTTGCGTAGCGACTGAATCGAGTTCATCTATGAATATTATGGAAGGCGAGTTCTGCTTGGCCATCTCGAACAATTCTCTGACCATCCTGGCCCCTTCGCCGATGTATTTCTGGACGAGTTCTGAACCGACGAACTTTATGAATCTAGCGTCGGTATTCCTGGCTGCGGCCTTTGCGATCATGGTCTTCCCCGTCCCCGGTGGACCGACCAGGAGAACGCCTTTAGGTGGATCGATACCCATCTTCCCATATTTCGAAGGATTGAGTAATGGATCCTCTATCGTTTCCCTTACCTCTCTGATCTGGTCTTCAAGCCCGCCTATGTCTCCATAGGTCATAGCGGGTTTCTCTTCTATCTCCGCTCCCATCACGTTGGGATCCACAGGTGCTGGAAGTGTTCTTACGATGGAGAGCGTTTGCTTGTTCAATGCCACTCTTGTCCCGGGTTTGATCTTACCCCTGGATAGATAATCGGCTACATTGACTATAAAATCTGGACCAGTAGAACTCTCGATGATGGCCTGCTCGTTGGGCAGGGTCTCTTTGACCGTACCGACTATCAGGGGCGGTTTTTTCAATCGTGATAACTCTTTTTTAACCTCTCTGATATCCCTCTTCAACCTGTCCAGCTCGTTTTTGACGTAGTCTCTGCTCTCCCCAATCTCTGACCTAGTCACGAGTTCATCGTGCTTCCTCTGAAGTTCTTCTATCTTTTTGGATAGATCCTGAGAAGTACCGCCTAGCTCTTCTTCTTCCAAATAACCACCGTTTTTATTTCTAGACCAGATGTTATTCTGTTATACTATTTCATCCTTATAGTTCGTTATAAAGATTGTGGTTAGATTCTAATGGACCCTATGGATAGCTCAATTCCTAGTCATCTCATTCAATCTTTTCATGGCCTTCTTTTTATCCTTTTCATCGGTCTCCGCTTTCTCCAGCACCTCTTCTAGGTTCTCAATAGTCAAATCGTAGGTCTCCCGGTCTACAGGATACGGTGTACCGTCCTTCCCGCCGTGGGCAAAGCTGTATCTAACTGGATCCTCCCAGCTGACTTCAGAGCCGTATATGAGATTCGAGACCAGCGCCAAGGCCCTTATCTTCTTGGGCCCCATCCCCTTCAGAGAGATCAATTCTTCGTAATCCGAGGGCTGTATCTCGTAAGCTTCTTTGAGAACCTTCCAGCCTCTTTCTGAGATATCCATGTCTAGAACTGGATGATGATCTGGCATCTTTATAGATTCCGATGTAAAATCCGTGATAGTGGTCTGTCCATCTCGGTCCAGATACCGTCTTAGATGATCCGGATCATCATTCACCAGGTCGACACTTATGCCCCTAGTCTCTTCACTCCTTCCCGCTGTCATATCTAGAACTTCGTCTTCCTCCTCATCGCAGCATACACCTTCATGCGGTTCATGGACGAATTCGTCCATCGAATCCGACAGCCAGTGGTACCTTCTTGCCGAGCTGCTCTCCCCCCTCATACCCTGCTGTATGATCCCCCAGTCACCTTTTTCTGTAACTATAAAGGAATGGTGATAGAGCTGGTAATCGTCCTGCACACAAGAGTTATCTACCTTTGCGGAGACCTTTGAAGCGTAGGTGAGATCGTCGAACCGCTTCGGCTCGAAGGAAAATATGTCTTCCAGGTCCATTATCTCCTGAGGTGTTTTCCGGCTGGTTTTGCCCTTCCCTCCGGTCACAGCTATACCATGTTCCTCTGCATCCAGTGCCATCTTGAGTGCCCCACAGGTGGTGGTCGTGGTACCGCTGGAATGCCAGTCGAAGCCAATGGTGCAGGCTAGAGCCTGAAACCAGTGCGGGTCTGTGATCCTGTGCAGGAACTCTTCTTGACCGTATTCCTCCAAAATGACCTCGGTTATGGCCCCACTCAATCGGACCATCCTCTTGAACAGCCATCGAGGTGCGCTCCCTCCATGTAGGGGAAGGTCGGTGGTGCCTCTGTTCTTCATATGTATAAAATATCCCTTCTCACCCCTATTAATTATTGCGGATATGGGTGGGTGAATCTGGGGAAGGTATTATAAAATCAAAGGAGTTCCCATCATGATGTCAGAGCTAAAAGCCCTCTTTAATAGGCTTCTAGATCACTTCGGAGAACAGGGATGGTGGCCTGGAGAGACCCGGTTCGAGGTCATGATAGGAGCTATACTGACTCAGAATGTGAGCTGGTTGAACGTAGAAAGGGCCATCGATAATATGAAGGAAGAGGGCATAATGGAGCCCGGCGCTATCAGAAGAGTTGAAAAAGAACGGCTCCAGGAACTCATCAAGCCAACGGGCTTCTATAGACAGAAGACGGAGCGGCTGAAGAGGTTGGTCCGAGTGATAGAACGGTATGGTAGCCTAGATGAATTCTTACAGATTGAAGACCTCCGCTCTGTACTCCTGAACATAAAGGGGATAGGCTCTGAGACCGCCGACAGTATCCTTCTATACGCCGCCGACAGACCACATTTCGTTGTAGACGCATACACCAAACGGATACTCGAAAGGAGGCAGGGGATCGAGGGAAACTACCAGGAGATCAAATCGATATTCGATGAAGAGCTGGAAGAAAGCGTTCCCCTTTACAAGGAATACCACGCCCTGCTGGTCGAGCTGGGCAAGAACTACTGTAAAAAGAACCCATCCTGTGAAGGATGCCCGGTCAGAGATGGATGCAGTTACGGTGAGGGCTCGGAAGGATAGCTGTACAACTCACATTCCTGGGTAGCGTACAAGCGGTATGAATTCACCCTGTAATCTTCCATGAGGGAAGGGTTCATTGGATACGGGTGGGCCTCTGCCGTGGTTGTCGTTCCTAT
>JAHENW010000079.1 GCA_018610025.1 Thermoplasmatota archaeon | reverse complement strand
TTGATATCTTCCTTTATCCTTACCGGAACATTCTCGCCCAACAGATAGACCTGCTCCGGTTGAAACTTTTCTTCGTACAGCACGGCCCAGAGAGTGTTCACCGTGGGCCACCGCTCACCGTCATAGAGGGAGATATACCTTCGCATCTGTCTGACCTCATCTCTTCAAAAGGAAACGGCTTATAAAAATTGATTGTTCAGTCTCTATTCCCGGACCTTAAGAGTTTGAGTATCCTGTAGATCCCGAATAATTCCACTAACTTTTTTTCTATGAGTTCGTCTGCTTTTTCTTGATTCTCTATCTTGTACTCCTTGGTCCTTACGTGCTCCTTGACCCAGAGTATACCATTTTCCTCCAGATCGTGCAGTTTAGGGTACACGATACTAGAACTCAGTTCCAGACCGAAGAAGTCATCCAGATCGGACATCAGTTCTTTTCCTGAGCTGCCATCTTTCCTCTGTATCAATAGTAGAAGGACCTCCTCTAAGACCCAGTCCTTTATCATCTTCTTGATCCCCTCTTTAGTGAACATCTCTTCGACGGAGGCGGATATATCTTTCTGGATATCGTCAGTATCTTCGAGATCGATGGCCTCCTCTACTCCGTACAAATCCGCTAAAGGGTCTTCGAATCCTTCAAGATCCAGCAGGGATATGATCCTCTTTTCCCTGTTTTTTAGAACGGATATACTGGCATATACAGACCGTTCGCTCCCATATTTGTCCTGGAATTTGAACCGATAACTGTCGGTAGCTAGGCCCTCTTCGATATCCTTCAGGTCGTGTATCCTCTTCACTTTGTCTTCATCATCCTCACCTACGAACTGGAGCCATCTTTTGGTCCCTTCTACCTCCTCGGAGGAGTACCCGGATAGATCCTCGAATTTCCCGTTGACCATCTCTATCTCACCATCCTCGAGAACCACCATGGGTAGTCCGCTGTTCTCTATCACCGCTCTGAACTCGTTCTCTTTCTCTTTCAACCTCTCCTCCATGGTAACACTTTCTTTTTTCGCCTCCCTGTGCTCGACCTCCTGCTCGATAGCTTGAGACAATACTTTGTACTGGGATATGGGTTCACCCCCTTTCTTGAAGTATCTGTCCACACCCATATTCAGCGCTTCCATTGCTATCTCTTCTCTCCCCTTCCCTGTAAATATTATGAATGGGAGATCTATCCCCTCGTCTCTCAGTTCCTCATAGAGTTCCAGGCCGTCCATACCAGCCATCTTATAATCCGAGACGATTATATCTCCCTGGTTCTCCTTCAGATGATCAAGGGCATCTCCTGCCGATGTGAAGGGAACGACATCGAAGTCGGAGTTATGGTCTTCTAAGACATATTTTGCCTGATCTAACAATCCCTCGTCATCATCTACGAAGAGGATCTTCATCCTTTACCCTGTGCTTAAATGACTAGCAGTCTATATATGTTTTTATGTTTTTAGAAAGGATATCAAGAAAAAAGGGGAGGAGGAAGGATCATGATGTCTTTTGTTATCCTTAGGAATGACTCTCTCATTTATATCCCTTATCAAGATATCAGAACTAGAATCGAGTCTCGAAATGCCCTCTTCGACCCTACGATATCAATCTAGCTTTGGAAGCTCGATCCAGAATTCGCTCCCTTCTCCCTTACTCGACTCTACCCCTACCTTACCTCCCATCCTCTCGATGCCTTTCTTCACGATGGCCAGGCCGATCCCGGTTCCGGGATATTTCTCCCTGCCGTGCAGCCTCTCCAGCATCTCAAAGACCCGTTCCTTCTGTTCCTCTTCAATACCGATGCCGTTGTCTTCAACTGTGAGTCGGATCATCTCGTCCCTTTCTTCAGTCCATATCTCCGCCCTTGGCTTCACCCCCTCTTCTACGAATTTTACAGCGTTGGATATGAGATTGCCGATTATCTGGACGAGGGTTGAACGGTGTGCCTTCACCTCTAGCTCCTCCACATCGATCTCTATATCGACTTCTTTCCTGCTGATCTTCTTTTTTTGGTTCTTCAGGGCTTCCTCTACCACGGATGCCAATGATACTTCTTTCAACTCTAGGTCCTTCCTCGTCAACCTGCTGTATTCCAGCAGGTCCTCTATCAAACGATTCATCCTCTCGGTTGCACCGATGATCCTTTCGGCGTATTCCTCACCTTCTTGGTCCAGTTCACCGGAATAATCCTCCAAAAGAGCCTGGCTGTAGCCCTCCATGGCTCTCAAGGGGGCCCTCAAGTCATGGGATACTGAGCGGGTAAAGGACTTGAGCTGTTCGTTCAATTCCTGCAGTTCCCTGGTCCGTTCTTCCACCAGTTCCTCTAGATGGTCTTTATACTCTTTCAACTCTCTCTCGGCCTCTTTACGTTCGGTGATATCTTGGACAAAGATTTGGGTAGCCGGTCCCCCCTCATACATCACCGGAGAGGCGGAGGCTTCCACATCTATCACCTTCCCGTCCAATTGTATGTATTTTTGCTCATTGGGAGGAACAATCTCTCCCTCTTCCTTCTGCATCTGCATCCCCTCTTTGACCATCTCTTGATAATCAGGATGGACAAAATCCATCACCGGTTTCCCGACTAATTCTTCTGGATCTGATGCACCTAGTATCTCTGCTCCGGCAGCGTTTATAAAGACGATCTCTCCGTTCTTCTCTATAGCTATCCCCGCAGGGGACGTTTCTACAAGTCGACGATACCGTTCTTCACTCGCTTTCAGATCATTTTCGAACTGGACCCGGTATATTGACTCGGCTATGTGCGAGGCTAGCAGTTCAGCCATCTTCAGATCGTTTTCATCGTAAGCCGATTTTTCAGTGGACAAGGCCTGAAAAACCCCGATATCGCCGATGGGGACACTCACTACAGATTTGAATTCTGGCCGAGCCGGCTTCGCATCCCTCTCGTCCTCTATATCCTCTACCAAGTAGGAATCTTTATTTCGGAACGTCTTCCCATAGATCCCTTCCGACTTATCCAGTTCCATCCCTATCGATAGGTTCTCGTCCAGGGTATCCTTCATCACCAGTTTTCCTTCCTCCTCTATAATTATGCTGGCTAGATAGAGATCCAAAATATCGCTTGCGGCGTTCAAACCTATCTGATATATCTCGTCGATAGTATCACAGCCCGCCAGCTCGACAGCAACTTCATGCAGTTCCTCTATCTTTCTCCTGTTCTCCTTCAACCTTTCTTCTTGCTTGATCCTCTCCAGTGCTTCTGTAGCGTGTGAAACCAGTAGATTGCCGAGTTTTGCATCCTGCTGATCGAGGGAGTCGACCTCCCTAGATATTATCTGAAAAACACCTCTGTCGTCCATAGGTATGGTGATACCAGACCGATATTCTTCTTTTTCTGGAT
>JAHENW010000078.1 GCA_018610025.1 Thermoplasmatota archaeon | reverse complement strand
CATCTTCCTGTCGAACCTTTCGCTGTACCAATCCCTCAGTTCACGCAGGTTTTCGACCACCGTCTCTCTAAGTTTCTCCTTATCTTCATTCTCCTCGACGAGTCCGAGATGTGTCACGATTATATCGGCATCCAGGGCGTTCCCCATAACGGCTCCGTATTTGAAACCCCTCTTGGACTTATCTACAAGATCGGTATCCACATCTGTTAGTTTCATGTAATATGGAGTGTGGATGGATATCTCCACGTCCAACTCTTTACATAACTCCCCGAGCAGTGGGAAGTGGTGGAATTCTTCAGATACTCCGCCTTTCAGGTAATGAAGCATATCGCCCCTTTCTATCTCCTTGTCCAGGTCTTCCACCCTCATGGTCTGGTAATCCCTGCCCCTATTGACTCCGATTACGAACTTATCAGGTACTTCTCTGGCCTTGAGCCCTATCTCCTCCTCTTCGGCCGGTCTAGTCCTTACCTTCATCCTCAGGAACTGGACCTCGATGGCGGTGAGACCCAACTTGTGGACGTCCTTTATACCGTCAAGAAGGGTTCTTCCCTTGCAGGATAGTGGTATGCCGCTGGGGCCAAAACGTATCATCTACTCGATTCCTCCCGGTCATTCTCTCTCATCATCTCCTGCCTCATTAAAAGTTGATTTATTTATATTTAACCCACATTCTATTTTTATCTTTGTTTATCATGGGATATGCGAAGTTACCGAGCCGGTTGAAAAGATAAAGCCCTCAAAAGATTAATAAATATGAAAATCACTAGAAATATAACCGGAGGCTCGAAAGGATGGAAGAGAAAGTGGGTTCCGTATTCAAATACTTCAGGAAACCTGGAGTTGCGGCCATAAAGATAACTGACGGAGAGATAGAGATAGGGGATGAAGTCAGGTTCAAGGGAGAGCATACTGATTTCACTCAAGAGATTACTTCCATGGAGATCGATGGTGAGTCAGTTGATAAAGTTGGTCCTGGTGATGATGTGGGTCTAAAGGTGGATGAACGGGTCAGGAAGAACGATGATATCTATAAAATAGATTGAACGTGGAATGGACGGAAAAAAGATATAAAGAAAAAAGGAAAAGAATATTTTTAATATCTCTAGTATCGATCCTCTGTATATATCACATCGTCCTCTTCCTCTGGAGGTTCTTCGAAGCTTTCTTGGTCGTAACTCTCCTGACCGTATTCTCCACTCTGTTCCTCGTACATCGGCGGTTCTTCATCGTACCTTTTTCTTCTACTGTAAAGCAATAATAAACTCACAGCTATTATGAGAGCTACGATTATCAGTATCAAAAGGATCATCCAGGAGGAGGTTATACCCGACGGCATGATGCTGTCGTCATCTGAACCACCGGACTCACCTTCAGTTGTAAATGTCCAGCTCTTTTCTACTGAATTTCCGTAAAGATCCTGGGCGGTGACCGAAACATCATATTCCGTTCCATTCTCCAGTGTATAATGCGGGGTAAATATCAGAACTGTCTTATTATCTGACAATCTCCACTCACCTTCTATTGTTCCATCTTCACAACTGACAACCACCGTAAGGTTATCGGATGATATCTTTTCGTCGAAATGTACGGTTATCTCTGTATTCGGGTCCACATCTTCCTCACTTTCACCGGGAGTGATTGAAAGTATCGTAGGCGAGGTGAGGTCCATTATCTTGAAACTGTTGGTGTCCCTACCTTCCTGCCCGTATTTATCGGTACATGATACCTCTAATCTAGCCTCCTCGGTGATCTCTTCTGGAGTCCATTCCAACGTATCGGTATCGTTCAATCCAGTGGCTAGCGTGCTCCAGCTCTGGCCGTTATCAGCTGACCACCTGACATCGATACAGCCCTGGGGTAGCTCCTCGTTATCTGTGGCAGTCCAGTTCACTGTCAGTGTTTCTACGACCTCGTATGTTTCATCCTGAACCGGGCTGTGGATGTTCACATCAGGGACCTGATCGCTTCTCGTGGTGAATGAGAATGTATAGGCTGAATCTAGAGTCCTCTGATATATATCAGCTGCAGTATCGTCGATGGTCACATCGTATGTCGTTTCGATATCCAGGCTCTGGTCTGGATTGAACGTCATCGTCATGTTGTTCTGCCAGGAGTAATTTCCAGTTACAGATGAAGAGACACTGAACGCCTGCTCAACACTGGATCTATCCATCTCTTTTGAAAATTCCACCGTTATATCCGGGGTCAGAGAGACATTTGTTTCTCCATCGTTGGGTGAATGGTTTGAGATCGAAGGATGGGCATCTGGTCCTATGTAAACCTCGTCAAAATACCATCCATCATCCGTTATGCTGCCATCGCTGTAAAAGTGATACCTGAACTGTACGATACTTCCTACATAATCCGTCAGATTGAACTCGGTATAGTTCCATCCCCCTGACTCACCGGTAAAGTAACCTGAGGTGGTTGGTCCGTGGGTTGGTGATATCTGCTGCCAATCGTCTCTTGGTTCTCTGACCTCGAGCCAGCCCGCATCATATCCGTATTCTATATTGAACCACGTCTGGAAGGTCAATATCTGTTTACCACTCCCCAGTTCGAAGTATGGTGAAACCACTCCTGTATCTGCATTGTTATCATACTCACTTTGAAGGTTCGTTCCCCAGCAGGTATCACCTGAATATGGAGAGCCAGGTCCAAATCCAGAAGGATCGCCGGCCTCCCATCTCGTGTTCTGATCATCCTCGGCAGTCCATTTTTCTACCCCACTGTCCAGATCATCGAAATAGGGCACCACGAAGGGTACTGATAAATCGATCATGCTGGAAACGCTCAAGGACGGATCATTCTGAGAATTCATGCTCACGTTGATGATTTTCTCATCGCCATCTTTCGCATTTCCAGGTATCTCTATCTCGGCGATGAACTGCTTGCTGTCATTGGCGGGAACCGTCAACTCTTGGATATCAGAGGTATCTGCAGCATTTCTGAAAGTCACGTTCCAGTCTCCAACTGATGTGAGATCGTAGGTATCATCGTTCAATCCAAGATTGTAAGCTGTCAGGTTATAGCTCTTGGTGCTGCCTTTGGGACCGACATCGTCTATCATCTCTGGAGCTACAATAGCATCGTATGAGGGGGGTGGACCTATATTGATATCGTCTATGTACCATCCTTCTGTTTTTTCATACGTTCCATAATCCCAACCAACATGATATCTGATCCTGACAGTTTTACCGATGAATCGGGATAAATCGAAGATCGCTCTCTCCCATCCATCGCTCTCCAAGCCGTAGGCTTCCTGTCCTTCCAGTGGATTAAGGTATCCTTCAGACAGCGTAACGGGATATCCTTTTTTGGGCTCTATCTTTATCCATTCTCTGCTCTCGTTGTCCCAAACCTCTACGATACCACCATCACCGGGACCTGCCGGATTTTCACTGAATGAGTACCAGTGATAGAAGCTCAGCTGAGACCTAGATTCTGTTATGGTCATGTTAATCGGTGGAGATTCTAGTACGGTATCTCCTCCGTCGATAAAGTTCGCAACTTCTCCACCGCTCCACCATGAGTGGCTGGAACTCCTGTTTCGGTTAGTAGAAATTGACCAATTGTCGGGCACGGATTGTCCAGATATCTTTCTGTGTATCCATCCTTTATCTCCACTCTCCACTTCATCAGTGAATGGGGATGGATATTTGACCTGGCTGACAACAGGTGCTTTACTTTCAACAGTACTCTCATTCTGAGAGGTGATGGTGATATTAGAGGAGACGTAGTCTCCCTGATCAGCCGAAGGAGGGATGTGGATACGACCTATGAATCGTTTTTCTTCACCGCTTTTCATCGTTATATTAT
>JAHENW010000077.1 GCA_018610025.1 Thermoplasmatota archaeon | reverse complement strand
TTGGGGAAGGTGGAAAGGGAGGAGCATTCGCTACCGAGTGCAAGCGAAGTCGAGAAAATGCTGAACTGGGGAGACGAGTTCAGGGAAGATGGTGATTATCAGAAGGCGCTGGAGTATTACGAGAAGGCCCTGAAGATAAAGCCAGAATCTATCAATTCCCATATCAAGAAAGGGGAGACCCTCATCGAAAGAGGTGATTTTGAGGAGGCCGTAGACACCCTAAGGGACGGCCTAGATATCGATCCCGATCATCCAAGAGGATGGACCTTACTGGGGAAGGGTCTGCACGAACTGGGGAGGATCGACGGAGAGATAGATGCATACGATAGGGCCCTGGACATAAACGAAGACTTCGTGGAAGCGTGGAAGAACAAGGGCATAACGCTGTACGAACAGGGCATGTATGACGAGGCACAGCTCTGCTTCGATAGGGTCCTAGAAGTCGAGCCGAAGGATATCGTCGCCTGGAACAATAAAGGGCTCTGCCTTTTGAAGAAAGGGGAATACAAGGCCGCACTGAACGCCATAAACAATGCGTTATCCATCGATAACACGTATATCGACGCCCTGATCAATAAGGCCTTGGTTTTGGAGAATCAAAACAGGATTTCCAAGGCATACACGGTGGCGGATAGACTGACCGAACTGGAGCCCAAAAGGCCAGATTTCCATTACCTCAAGGCGGCGTATCTTGAGGGGTTGGGTGAGATAGAGGCCGCCATGAAGAGCGTGGGAAGGGCACTAGAGCTCAGGGAGGATTTCGAAAAGGCCCGGTCGTTGAAGGATAGGCTCAAGACCAGGTTGAAAGGTGAGAGGGAAGAGGAGGAAGGACTATTGGAAGGGGTAAAAGAAGTTGAAGAGAAGAGAGGGGATCAAAGGACAAAGAGAGCAGAGAGGGGAGAAATAGAGAAAAAAGTTGAAGAGAAGGGGGGCGAAGAAGGAGAGAAAGAGGTAGAGAAGGAAGATGAGGAAAAGAAGGAGCTCAGAGAAAAACTGGAGAGAAGGGAGAGTGAACTCCAGGAGCTGAGGGGGGCGAAACAGCAGTTCGAGGAGAAGGTTAAAGAATTGAAGGCCACAGTAGAGGAACTGAAGGAAGGGGACCAGGATGTTAAGGAGGAGTTGAAGGAAAAAGAGAAGAAGATAAGAGAGCTTGAGGAGGACCGTGAAGAGTTGATGGAAGAGGTGCAAGAGAGGAGGGAAAGGGTCGAAGAGATGAGGGAAGAGATGGAAGTGGAGGAAGAGGAGGAACCGGGACCCGAACTGCCGGAAGAAAATATCATCGAAGAGTGGAGGGATGCACATCTGTGTACACTGCTGTGGAAACTGGGAGACGATAAAGGAGTGCTGGAGAACATCGTCGATGAGGAGGACGGAGATAAACTAAATATCATGGGTGCAGCCCTTTATGAGATGGGGGAGATAGGAGAAGCGATCAGCAAATTCGAGAGGGGTGACGAGCACACGCTAGCTAAGACGAACCTGGAAGAGATACATTTCTGGAATGGAGAGTACAGAAAGAGCATAAGCATATCTGAAGAGCTTATAAAGGAGGACGAGAAGACCAGGGTCTTCTGGGAGAAGAGGGGGGAGAGCATGAGAAGAGTGAATCGGCTAGACGACGCGGTACTGTCTTATATAAAGGCCGAGGAGAGGGCCGAGGCCATCCTTGAGGATACGATAATGGCACGGTCTAAATGCAACGCTCAAAGTGAGGGCCTTGAAAAGGGGATAGACACCCTGAAAGAATGTGGAGAGGAAAAACATACCCCATCCATGATGAACCTGTTGGGTACATTTTATTTCGAAGACAGAAGTTATAAGGAAAGTCTGAAGGTCTTCAGGAGGGCAGCCAAGCAGAGGGGATACCCAGTATTTCATAACAACCTGGGATGTGCGGCACATCAGTTGGAAAGATACGGCGAGGCTCTTTCCGGTCTCGAGAAGGCCGTAGAGTTGGGAGGGGATATGCCCCTTTATTACAACAACCTTGGTTTCTGTCAGCTCGAGAGGAACTTAGTGGAGGGTGCCATGGATAACTTCGATAAAGCCATCGAGCTCGACGAAGAAAATCCCGTGAGCTGGTACTACAAGGGCATAGCCATGAAAAGGCTTCATCAAGAAGGATGGAAAGCTACGGTGAAGAAAGCGCTGGAGCTGGAGCCGGATTACAAGAAAGCGAAAGAGATGTTGAATCTATAGAAAAAAATGGGAAAGTTCTCATCACAATATTTCACTACGTTCAACATCTTGATGGCTCACAAAATAAAAAATTTATTTTGTTCGTGAACCCGGGGGTTCTCATCAGTTCCAATAAATGCGGCTGCCGGGATTTGAACCCGGGCGGCAAGCTTGGGAAGCTTGAGTCCTAACCAGTCTAGACCACAGCCGCTTGGGATAGGGGGACCCCTGTGTTTCGAGTGGAGAACAGGGTTAGAGGGGGGACCCTCTATTTCGATACTTATACTAACGATCTATATTGTATTCGTCTTCTTTCTCCACGACCTTGTCTTCGTAGCTCGGTCCGAGTGCCAGAGCGAGTTCCTCTATACGGGGCAGATTCTTCCTAAATTTCCTTTTACTTTCCGTATCGATGTACTCCTTGAACTCCTTCAATTTTCTATATCTATCGAAGAGGAAGAGGGAGAAAACGAAGGTGAGGAAAATCCCTAGGACCAAGAGCCACCAGTTCCAACTGCCGGCGGTCTCGACTATATATTTTATACCAGGCGGTCTTTGGATAGAAGAAAAGACATGGAACAGTCCGAGGATTAAAAGGAAGATCCCTACTATAAGCAACAGTATTCCCAGTTCGAACTGATACTTGTATAAAGTCCTTTTGAGTTTCATGTTGTTGGGATATGATTTTATACTTAAAATTTTTTCTATACCTTTTCTCTTTTTCGTCTTCTCCTCAGTGATGATGCTCATGAGAGTGTAGATTGTAGAAAGCCTTCTCGACCACTTCACTCAGTGCTGGATGGATGTGCATCCCCCGATATATCGGATGTATGTTCTGGTTACCGGCATACATCAGATTCACTATCTCCTGTATGAGTGTAGAAGCTTGAGGTCCCACGATATGTGCTCCGAGTATGCGATAGGTGTTCTTTTCCACTATAACTTTTACAAAATAATCTTCAGCCTTCATAGCCATCCCTTTAGCCGTATCCTCGTACGAGTGGTACCCCACCAGTACATCATGTTCTTCTCTCGCCTCTTCCTCTTTCATACCCACGGACGCTACTTCTGGATAGGTGAATACTGCATGAGGGACCGCATGGTAATCTACGGATCTTTTTTCCTCTTCAAAAGCGTTACTGTAAGCTATCTCAGCCTCATAATTGGCTACGTGCTTGAATAGATATTTTCCTACAGCATCTCCGAGAGCCCATATGTTCTCCTTACTGGTCTCGAGGTGCTCGTTCACCCTGATCCATCCCCTTTCATCGGTCTCTATCCCGCTCTTCTCCGGTTGAAGATATTCAGCATTCGATTTTCTTCCAGTGGCCATCAGGAGATCATCGCCTTTGAACGTTTTCTTCTTCCCTCCCCTGTCTTTAGCCATCACTCCTTTCTTACCCTTCTTTTCCCTGACTTTGACCGCTTCGTGTCCAGTATATATGTCCATGTGCTCCGACAGTTTCTTTTCTAGTACCTCAGAGATCTTGGGCTCTTCATCTGGAACGAACTGAGGATTCCTACCTACTATCGTAACGTCCGTCCCCATCATAGAGAGGAAGAATCCGTACTCGGCGGCTATATATCCCCCACCTATTATGATGATACTTTCCGGAAAATCCTCTATACGCAGGAGTTCTTCACTCGTTAAATAATCTACCGATTCCAATCCATCTATAGGTGGGATGAGCGGTTCTGAACCGGAACAGATGAAAATCTTGTCCCCCTTTATAACTTCACCTCCTACTTCTAATGTATAATCATCTACAAAAGTTCCCGTTTCATGATAGAAGTCTAGATCATCGGAATGCTTCAAATTATGTCCTATGGAACCGCTTTCTTCGTCAACATGCTCCCCCATCCTTTCCATGATCCCTTCTTTATCTATATCGTTCAGATCAACGTCGATACCGAACTTCCCCGCATCTTTGACGTGCTTGACGATCTCTGCAGGATATAAAATCATCTTGGAAGGGATGCATCCCCTGGTGAGACATATACCCCCTGGTGCGTCCTTTTCTATGACCGCGATATCCTTTTCCGGATCCTCCCTGAGAACCTGGCTCACGATACTCATCACTGAACCGGTACCTATAGCTATCGAATCATACTTTTTCATACCTCTTCTTAAAGGGAATAAAGATTTTAAACCTTACCTTTATACTACAAACATGAGAGAAACTGCTCTTCACTCAAAACATGTCGATGCTGAAGCGAAGCTTACCAATTTCGGCGGATGGGAGATGCCCCTCAAGTTCACTGGAATAAACGATGAACACCTTTCAGTGAGGGAGAAGGCCGGGGTTTTCGATGTATCTCATATGGGAAATCTCTATCTTCAAGGAGATGGAGCCATTGAGTTCATCAGCGAACACTGTACCATGGATATTAAAGAAGCGGACATGGACCAACTCAAGTACGCTCATATGTTGAACGAAGATGGGGGTATTGTGGACGATACCATCGTTACGAAGCTAACTGAGAATTCCTGTTTCATAGTCCCCAATGCAGGGAATACCCAGAAGGTCATGGACTGGTTGATCGAAAAGGGTGGTGAAGAATATGTTGAGGATGTCACCATGGATACGGTGATGCTGGCCCTCCAAGGACCGGATGCCGAGGATGTTCTTTCACAGATATGTGATCAGGATATCTCAGACATAGAATTCTTTAGAGCGAAAAAAGTGGAGATAAACGACGAAGTCATGGACGCCTTCGACGATGATTGGCCCATGGCAGGTAGTCCAGTTGTACAGCGCAGCGGGTATACAGGTGAAGACGGCTTCGAGATAACCCTGCCCAATGAAGCCGGTGTAACTCTGTGGGAACAGTTACAGTCATTAGAGGAAGGTCCAACACGATGTGGTCTCGGAGCAAGGGACACACTGAGGATAGAGTTCGGTTTCCTTCTCTCCGGTCAGGATTTCGACGAGTCACGTAATACGATAGAGACGGGATGGGCCGAACAGGCCATCGAATGGGACCATGACTTCTTAGGAAAAGAGAAGTTGGAAGAGGTCAAGGACAGCGATCATCAGCTTTTGAAAGGATTGGAGATGATAGATAGAGGCATACCCAGGAACGGATATGATATATACGATGGTGACGAGAAGGTAGGTGTGGTGACCAGTGGGACCCGGTCTCCATCACTCAAGAAGGGTATCGCCCTGGGATATCTAGACCCCGGTTATCAGGAAGATGACAAGGAACTGAACATCGAGATAAGGGGAGAAAAGAGGGCGGCTAAGGTGACCTCCCCTCCCTTCGTCTAGTTCCACTTGAAATAAAGGGGCCCCCCTCTGCCAATAAGTGATATATATGAAAAAACTGGAAGGATTAGACGTATTCGAGGAGATTCTTAGAACACCAGGTGTAGCAGGATACGAGGACGACATCAAGGAGAAGATACGAGGCCAGATCCTGGCTCACGCCGATTTTTCCTATCCCGAGAAAATCAGGGAGGACAACATCGGTAACTTGATAGCTGAGGTGGACAACCAGGGGCCTGACGTGGCTTTGGTAGCACATATGGACGAGATAGGTCTCGTGGTCTCCAATATAGAAGACAACGGATTCCTCAGGATAAAGAAGATA
>JAHENW010000076.1 GCA_018610025.1 Thermoplasmatota archaeon | reverse complement strand
GCACCATCGTCATCTTTAACATTTAAACTTACATTTCTTTCTCCGCTGTTTTTCCATCTTTTAACCCCACATCTACCCCTATCGTTAAAACTCCATTCATGGGAAAGAGGGTCAGATGGATTATCCCAAGAATCAGAATTCAATACATAAGACATACCTTCCTTCATCTTTCCTTGAGCAGAGATATTATAGTCTATACTAGCTTGTGGGCCTGGATTAAGCACTCTTACCTCCTTAATCGTAGAACTGATCTCCCCATTATTATCTTTTACAGTTAAATTGACTGTATATTCACCAGAGGTGGTATACGTGTGCCTAACTTTCATTCCAATATCCTCGGTCCCATCTCCCATATCCCAATGGAAATCTAATTCATCATAATCGGAAGTAGTGTCATAAGTTTCAGTGGCATTGAACCAGATATTCTCTCCTTCATGAGTAGTTAAAACGTCATCGGAAGCAATTTGATTAAAAGAATTTCTTTTTTCATTATAATCGTTTTTTATTTTAGCCTCTGGGTCCTCGTTAAGTACTTTTAACTCTTTATGCCCTTCGGCTATCAAAGTGGAGGATTCATATAAGTAAAATCCTACATTGTATTTGCCTTTCTGACAGTATGTGTGGTGAACCTTCATCGGTGGATCAGAATCGAATTTTGCGATCCCACCATCACCAAAGGACCATACATATGTCAGATTATCATTTATAGTTGGATATGGGGTTCGTTTGAAAGTTACATTTTCATCTTCAATGCTTTCATCTGGACCAATGATTGGGATATGATCAATATCACTTTTTATATTTTTGTTAATATCCTTCTCAGAATTATTATTTATCTCATCTTCAAATGGGCTCGCACTGGCAATAGTAGAGAAGTTCAAAAATATAATTAAAAACATCACTGTTATTACCACAGGCTTTTTAATAAAATCCTTTTCGAAACCAAGGAAATTATTTCCCATGTAGCTCAACTCCTTTTTGGAATCTTCAATTTAACTTATTCTACCTTTAAATAATTTCCCCAATTGAAATAATAATAATATATTTAATAAGGAATTATTGCTAAGAAAGGGGAAAATTTTATTTAAATAACATTCGATTATATCAAGATGAGTCGGGTGAAGGGAATCTCGTTAGGATTGGTAATTCTCTTGGCAATCGTTTCAATAACTGGAGCCGTGGGTATAGGAGATAAGGAAACGATAACGAAGGACAATGGACAAACAATTACAAGATTGGGAGATACTCCTTGGCCAATGTTCCGTAATAATCTTAATCACACGGGCATGAGTCCTTACAACGCGAGCTATGACAATGGTGGAAAAAAGTGGAATTTTTCCACGGGAAATGATGTTTGCTCATCTCCTGCTATAGACACCGACGGTACAATATACGTGGGGTCCTATGATAACAATCTTTATGCTCTTAACCCCAATGGGACCAAAAAGTGGAATTTTTCAACCGGAGATTCTGTCCAGTCGTCTCCTGCAATAGGATCTGACGGAACGATATATGTCAGCTCTTACGATAACAACCTTTATGCCATAAATGAGGACGGGACTGAAAAATGGAATTTTTCCACAGGATATGCCATATGGTCTTCCCCCGCTATAGGACGCGACGGTACAATATATATCGGGTCTGGAGACGACTACCTGTATGCGATCAATCCCAATGGGACCGAAAAATGGAGTTTTGCTACCGGTAGTTATATAACTTCTTCTCCAGCCATCGGACCCAATGGAACAATTTACATCGGTTCATATGATAACAATCTCTATGCTGTCTATCCCAACGGAACTGAGAAGTGGAGTTTTTCCACGGGTGATACAGTATATTCTTCTCCATCTATTGGAAATGATGGTACGATATATGTAGGATCTAGAGACAACAATCTCTATGCGATAAATCCTAACGGAACGGAAAAATGGAGATTTACTACTGGAGGAGTTGTCGATTCTTCACCAGCTATAGGTCCCAATGGAGTGATATACGTAGGGTCTAAGGATAATGATTTGTATGCGGTAGACCAAAACGGCACGAAGAAATGGAATTTTACTACAGGTGACGGTATCCCATCATCTCCTGCTATCAGTTCAGAAGGTGTTGTTTATATAGGCTCATATGATGACTACATTTATTCTATCGATCCATCAGGCAAAGAAAAATGGAACTACAAGACAGGGGATAGGATATGGTCGTCCCCCTCGATAAGTCCAAACGGCACCATATATGTGGGTTCAATGGATGATGATATATATGCACTTGAAGACTCTACACTCTCTGTACCTTCAGCTCCTAGAAACCTTCAATGCAAAAATGGTGACCAATACATAGATCTTACTTGGGATGCACCAACAGATAATGGTGGTAGCGAAATCACCGAGTATAAGATATATCGAAGAACTAGTTCTTCAAATTTTATACATCATGACAGTGTTGGAGGGGATACTACTGGATATAATGATACTAATTTATCCAATGGAGTTACCTATTACTACAAGGTCAGTGCAGTGAACAAGATAGGTGAGGGCAATAAATCTCAAGAGGCTAAAGGCACTCCCTGCCTAAAATATAAGATACAACTAAAAACAGGAATAGGAGCGGATGGATGGAATTTCGTGTCTTTCAAACTCGTTCCACTTAACGATTCCTTAGAATCCATACTCAATGATCCAGAAACAGGAATTCCTTACAACTATACAGCTGTCATGTATTACGGCAGATATGGAAACAAGTGGAAGACCTATAAAGAAAACAGGTCCTCTCATTTCGATAGTTTATCAAAATGGAACAGAACCATGGGCATATGGATTAAGATGACCAATAACAATACCCTAACCATAGAGGGTACAAAACCAGTGATGACTAACATAACTCTAAATCCCGGGTGGAACATGGTCGGTTATCCATCTAGCATAAATCAAACCGCTAATAAAACACTTCCAAATGAAGTAACAAAGATCGCTGTTTTCGATGAAACGGAAGAATACAATATAAATTACGTAGATGATTTAACGACAGTTACAATGAGCCCAGGGAATGGATACTGGTTATACAACAGTGAGAGCAACCCTGTGATATGGTCAGTGGATTATCAATAAGCCACGTTCCCAAAAGTTTTTATTACAACCGTTGATTGGGACTTCGATGCCAAAGAGAGAACGATCGAGTCTGCAGATATTCATATACCTGATGCTCTCTGTAGTGCTGCCTGTTCTAGGGATGCTGTTAAATCACTGGATAGTACCATACTTTTTGGACTCCTGGGACGGCAACATACTGATCTCCATATTGTTAGTCGGTTGGATGGGATTCGCTCTACTGACCTTACAGCCCTACTCCAAAGGAAAGTACAAGACGGTGGAGCCTTGAGTGCATATCAGCACTCAAGATCTTCATCATCGCCTCTCGGCTCAGCAAGGGTCTTTTCATCACTGTGATATGTAATCACGCTTGAAAGATATATTTTTTTCTCGCCACATCGAAAGTAGTATATACTAGGCTATTTTCAACACTCCGAAAATATGATGTTCAAGGGAGAGAGAAGGGACCAGGGAACGACCTCTTTTGCTGTCCTAGGAGTTCTGCTCATACTGCTGTCTATAATCGCGTTCACATACGTGGCCAGGATCGAGAAGATAAACTACGAGAACGAGTTGAGAAAGGGGAAGATAAGCGAGCTCGAGGAGGCCGGGGAAGAGACCTTCGAAGAGATAAGGACACACGTGCACCGCATGGCGGTCAGGAGTACTTTTCTCGCGAGCCGACGGACCGTCAACGTTTCGGAACTCTTCCACTCAAGACTGTCATCGTACATGGGTGATAGAAAAGAGAAGGGCTGGAGGACGGGAAACGTCCATATCACCCTTAAGGGGCACGATCTCAACATCGAAAAGGGCTCCACGGAGGTGAAGGACATGGTGCCCGAGATGAAGAACGGCACTTCGCTCAACGCCGTTAACGAAAACGGACCGAACATACGCTTCACCAACAGGACATTCTTCTACGAAGTGAAGGGACACGTTGATCTGAATATAAAGAACGTTGAAAACGAGCTCTCCCTCAACAAGAGCAGGGACTACGGTATAACAGTTGACGTGCCGTTCCCATTCATGAAAAGGAAGATGAGGAGTTTTCAGTCGAATCTCAAGGGAGATGTGAGCGATGTTGCCCGTATATCATCCTACGTACTCAATACCCTTGCTCAGTACCGCGTGCTCATGGGCTACGGTGCAGGGGAGAACACCACGCTGGACATCAACTCATCCTATACGATGGAAAATATAGTGACGAAAGAGGATGCCGAGGTGGCCATCAATCTCGCCATCTTTTTAGAAATGGCCTATCAGTTCCGCTCGTACGACGAGAGCGCACTCCAGGCCTTCTCGGAGAACGTCTCCGACATTGGGAAGGGGAACATGGAGGAACTCCTGAACAACTATATCACCCGTGGAAGGCTCGACCCTGGCGATATCGTCTCGCTCTTCTACGGCTACGGTTACGACGGAGATACCGTTCACATCAACGAGAGCAGCGATATCAGCCTAGAAGCGATCATCGCCCAGGCGCTCAACACCGTGGTCGACCAGTTCATACTGAAGTACCTTGACTACTTTCAGGTACTCCCGATGGTGAACACAGTATGGAAACTTGTTCAGACGATAGAGCAGGCAGTTGAAGGCGTGGCAGAGGAGGTGAAAAACGTAATCGACTATTTCTTCAGCGACGAGAACTCCGATATAGTCCCATCGCAGGTCAAGGTTGTCAAGAGATGGGCCGAGAAGACCATGATAGCCTCGGGCATGATGGACTCCAACGTTGTCAAGAACAGCTACACGCCCTACGATACCGTGAACGGTGAAAGGATGTTCGGCTATCCCACTACAAGCGACTTCAACGATAGCTACAACCTCTCCTACGTCACTAAACTCACCGGCTCGGAGCACCGCTGGTACGAGTACTCGTGCGGCCACGGAGATGTGCACAGAAGAAGGGACGACACCTGCGATCACCAGGTTATAATCAACCACACCGAGGAGGGCGAACCTATCTACGGAAAATGCGGTGCAGAAGAAGTACTGGCAGGCTACGACTACGCCGTAGGAAAGATAAGTGTAGACGTGCACGACCACCCTATCTCATACAGACCGGTGGACATACTCGACGGTAACGACCAGGCGTGGCAGGACTTCTACGATAACAGTTACGAGGAACCGTCAAAAGAAGATCTGATGGATGTACGTGAGACGATCAAGGCCATCACCCAGAAGGTGGTGGACTCGATACTGGAGAACGAGGCTCTGACCAACGTACTGGCCAGGTACAGAAAACTCGAGATAGATCCAAGTGACAAACGTCCCGTGTTCAGGGACCTGAAGAACAGCATCGACGCTGCCATCGAGACCACCATCCTTTACTATCAACAAAATCCACAGGAGATAGTTGATATAATAAAGAACTTCATGCACGAGGGTGGGGCGGAGCCACGGGTTGAGGAGTTCAAGGATATGCTGTACGACGAGTACGAGAACTTCTACGGCGGAGATTCCTACGTTAACAACATAGCAAAGAGAACGGCAAAGAGGGTCACTAGAAGAAAAACGCCCTACATCTCTTACGGATGGAGCGTCTACAACACCACCAAGGGCGGCCTGAACGACGACTGTGATATCGTTTCGGATAGTAGTGGAAAACCAACGAGGAACGAGGTTACCCGGTTGTTCAGAGACGGTGGGTTACTAACATCGGGAAGGATGAGTGAGCTCAAAGGCGATCTTAAACCCCAGGTCGAGGAAGGTCTACAAGCCATCAAGATAAGGGAGGTTTTAGAAGTCAACAGCAGCACGGTCCATTCCAACAAGGACGGTCTTCTGATCCAGGCCCTGGACTCCTACCAGTACAACACCACCATACGGACCCCCAACGGTGAGGTCATAGAGACCCGCTCTTTTTCACAATCAGACACAGGGGAAAATAAAAGCTGTGAGATAGGTGATATAACCCCAAACCCGGCCACCATCGGACAGCACACCGTCAACTTCACCGCCAATCTGACGGATGAGATCAATGTAACATCCACGTCATGGAGCTCGAACATGGACGGTTTCTTATCCAACGAAACGAATTTCACTCTAGATGCAGAACATCTCTCAGCCGGTAACCACACCATCACTTTCAACGCAACGTACCAGGACGGAACGCTGGTAGAAGATAACTCATCCCTGTTCATCAACATGCCCCCACGTGTTTCCATGGATATACACGATAACCCCACAACAGAAGATAAGACGGTCACCTTCGAGGATACGAGTGACGACATCGACGGGGAGATCAGATTGGCTACATGGGAGTTGGGTGACGGAACCGTTG
>JAHENW010000075.1 GCA_018610025.1 Thermoplasmatota archaeon | reverse complement strand
GAAAAGGAAAGCCAGGTTGATAGTCTTTTTCAAACCGAAGATGTGGGCCCATGTCCTTATCCCTTCTGATTGGTCCTCCCTGTAATCTTCGCATGTATTGACAAGGGTGATCCCCTCGTTCAGAAAGGCGTACCCTAGTGTGAATATAAGGATGTACAATGAAAGTGAATCATGGAAGACGAACCATCCCCCTAGTACAGGAAGGGAGTACAATCCGACGAGTACTGGGAATGGACTGAAAAAACCTCTTCTCTTCACCCGGAGGGGTTCGGCGGAGTATACGTAACCTAAAAAGAGTCCTGATAGAGCAAGTATAGAGGTCAGTACGAGCCCTTGAGATAAGAAGAAAAAGATCAGGAGCATTGCCAAGACACATTCCAATACGATTAGAAGTTTGACCGTTCCTCTCCCCAATTCCTCTACACCTTCACTCATGTGCTTCTTGTACTTCCTATCGATATTCACATCGTAAAGGCAGTTGATGTTGCACGCAAAGGTGATGAGCAGGAAGTAGAGGGTAAGATAGAGAAGCGAATGGATCGAAAGAAATTCGGTGAGAGTAGCACTGCCCAAGATAAGTCCCAAAAGGGGATGTGGAGGTGTTCCTAATTGTATCTTTGCTCTACTGATAGTCAGGAATGCCTTTATCTTTTCAAGGACCATCTGTAGAAAAAAATATATTTGTTATATTAAAACATTCTGTCTTCTATTGACAAACTATAGGAAACTGACGGCGAAGAGGGTTTCAGTAACGTCCCAAATATGGTCACGGCTCTCCTTTCCAACATGCTTTACCATAGTGGAGCGACGAAAGCGATACCCTCGAAACATGCCAACACTTATATACCTCTTCCCAAGATTATTAACTTAATTCGAGGAGGAAATTTTTCATGCAAAAAAAGACGAAAATTTTGAGCGCTGTACTAACCGTAGTGATTATAGCAATACTAGTGCTCTCGGCGACTCAGGGATTCTTTTCCGCCTTCAATGGCGAGAGAGAACTTGAACAGATGATGATCGACGAAAAAACTGCAGTAGTTGAACAGGTAGTCGAAGACCTAGACGGCAAGATCCTAGAGAATTACGGTGACTACTCTTTAGTAGCTCTTCCAGAAGGATCTGAGGAAGACCTAGAAGCCCGGAAGGTAAGCTACCATTCCGAAGGTAACAAACTGAATACTATCAATCTAGCGAACGGCAGATACCAGATAAATACGGACAACCCGTCGATGAACCTGCCGGAGAAACTGACTAAGGACAACGGTCCTCTACGCCTGGTGAAGTTCAAGGGACCGATCAAGCAGGAATGGATCGATTCATTAGAGGAAGAAGGAGCAGAGTTCAAGGAATATGTTCCTTACTATTCAGCCCTTGTTCATGTGAAGGGCCAATCAAGGAACCTTGAAGACCTCTCCTTCGTGGATTACGTTGGGATGTATCAACCAGCATACAGGATAGAAAAAGGTCTGAAGGACGTACAGGATGAACTTAAAATAAGGGTCCGAACGGTAAGTGGTTTCGAACACGGAGTTGCCCTTGACGTAATGAAAAAGGGCGGCAACGTTCACTATTCTGGAGATATGAATCACGGTCTAGTGATCGCAACCGTGCCCGGAGTCCTTATAGACGACATAGCAAAGATGGACGGTGTAACATGGGTATCTAAGGAGAGAAATATGCAGATATGGAACTCCGCCACCCGACCGATAATACAGGCCGGTTCAACAACTGAAGGTACGACCCCCATTTGGGACCAAGGAATCCTAGGCGAAGGCCAGATAGTAGGTGTATCAGATACTGGCATCGACCATGACCATGCGATGTTCAGGGACTCTTCATTCCCGAAAAAGGACGACCCGCACAACTATGATCAAGACAACCTACCAGCACCGGACACCAGTCATCGAAAGATCGTGCATTATTGGACATGGGTGGACAACAAGGACCTTGACAGTTCAGGCCACGGAACACATACGTCTGGTTCGGTAGCCGGTAATAACGATCCACACGGTGATCCAAACACCGACGATGGACAGGCCAAGAGGGCCAAGCTCAGCTTTGTAGATATAGGCGGTGAAGGAGACAGTCTGGATACTCCAAGTAACCTGAATTATCTGATGGACTGGCATTACCACGATGGTGCCAGGATCTCAAGTCATTCGTGGGGTACTACTTATTCAGGTTACAGTGGCCATTCTGAGGATGCAGATGAGTTCACATGGGATAACAAGGACTTCGCGATCTGCTTCTCTAATGGCAATTATGGAGGACAGGGAACAGCCCCGGCTAATACAGTTGGTTCTCCAGCTACCGGGAAGAATGTAATCAGTGTCGGTAACTCCAACGGGATGAATGATATAGCACAGAGTTCCTGCAGAGGCCCGGTGGACGATGGTAGGATCAAACCAACGTTGATGGCCCCTGGAACCACCATATATTCTGCGGACAGTGATGGTAACCTATACTCAGATAACAGCGGTACCACAAGCATGAGCGGAACATCCATGTCATCTCCTGGTCTGGCAGGTGGTCTTGCACTGGTCAGGGAATACTACACAGATGGATTTTATCCAACAGGTACGGAAGTGACCGATAACGGATTTAACCCTTCCAATTCGCTTTTGAAGGCAACGATAGTGAACTCTGCAGAACGGTGTACTGGAACGGATGCTGAGACACATCCTGAGCAGAACCTGACTGATGGAAGCATGGCGTTCCCCAACCAGGACCAAGGATGGGGTCGACCTGTATTGAAAGACGGTCTAGAGTTCTCTGGAGATACTAGAAATCTCATGGCATTTGACCATGGCAAGACGAGCGATAGAGGTCTAAAAACAGGTGAATCGTGGACCAAGGAGATCGATGTAGCCGGTAGCGGAGAGGAACTGAAGATAACTATGGATTATACTGATTATCCTGGTACACCATACAACAAACCAAATATAGTGAACGACCTCAACCTAGTCGTTACGAGCCCGGGAGGCACCGAGTATCACGGTAATATATTCCAGACAAGTACTAACAACGCAGAGGATACATACTCCATGCAGAACCCATCATTTGTAGACGATCTGAACCCGATGGAACAGGTCTGGGTCAGTTCCCCCTCAGCGGGAACATGGACTATAGAAGTACAGGGATACAACTGCCCAGTTTCACAACCGTTCTCTGGAGTGGTAAACGGTAACCTTGACAAGAATGCAGGAACAGTTGAGTTTGGAAAGAACGTATACAGCGAATCTGAAACCGCTGGAATCACCGTAACCGATGCTGATGGCTCCCTGTCAGAGGATGTAACTGTTGAAAGTACCTCTGGCGACACTGAATCTGTGACCCCTTCACAATCGGGGACGAATATGTTCACAGGTTCTATCCAATTAGGTACGAGTGATTCAGGCAGCGGCGACGGTACCCTGCTGGTTGCCCACGAAGATAAAATATATGCAAATTACAGTACTTCTCAAGCAACAGCGGTTATAGATGCGAACTACCCATCTATACAGAATTTAAATGTGAAAACTACTGATACTACGGCTAATATCACTTGGGAGACTAACCAATACACTAACTACTCGATGGAATGGGGTCAAAGCACATCTCTGGATAACGATAGGATGTCCGATGACGGAAGCTTCATATCCGGGACTCATAAGGCCTT
>JAHENW010000074.1 GCA_018610025.1 Thermoplasmatota archaeon | reverse complement strand
TCACCCAAAGAAGTGAGGGGACTACACCCCTCTGGATTCGAAGAAGTGTTGGTTCACAATACGGACGAACTTGAAGGACTCGACCCCGAAAAACAGGCCGTGCGTATCGCCCACAGTGTAGGCATGCGTAAAAGGATCGATATAGAAGAGAAGGCCGATGAGTTGGATCTCAGGGTCTTGAATCGAACATGAGGTGGTTCACATGGATGTTAAATATCAAAGAAGACTGGCAGCCGAAATCCTCGACTGCGGAACGGAGAGGGTATGGATAGACGATACTATGTTGGATGAAGTGGTCGAGGCCATCACTAGAGAGGAAGTCAAGAAGCTCATCAACAGCGATATCATCAAGAAAAAACCGAAGGAAGGTAATTCCAGAGGACGACACAGGCATGACAAGGCTCAGAGGAGCAAGGGAAGGAGGAAGGGTTACGGCAAAAGGAAAGGGACCAAGAATGCAAGAGAGAGCAAGAAAGAGAGCTGGAAGAAGAGGATCCGTTCGATGAGAAAGGAACTGAGATACATGAGAGATAACGATATAATAGAGCGTTCAGTTTATCGGAAGTTCTACAACAAGGCCAAAGGGGGCACATTCGAAGACAAATCGGACATGATAGTTCATATGAAGATGGAAGGTATATTGGACGAAGATTATGAACCATCTGGAGGAGATTGACCATGGCAGAGGGACCACGATACAGGATGAATTTGAGGAGAAGACAGGAGGGCAAAACGGATTATCGACAGAGATTGAAACTGCTTAAATCGGGTAAACCTAGAGCAGTGGTCAGACTGTCGAACAGGAGGATCCAAATTCAATTCGTGAGATTCCATCCAGACGGTGATGTAGTTGTAACTACAGTCACCAGTGATCATCTGAGGGACTACGGGTGGGAAGGTTATGGTAAGAACCTACCTAGTTCCTATCTCGTCGGGTTTTTCGCCGGAAAGAAGGCCCTAGACAAAGGGTTGAACGAGGCGGTCCTTGACATAGGGCTCAACGAACCCCAGAAAGGAGGCAGGCTGTTCTCTGCCCTGAAAGGACTGATCGATTCAGGTGTACACATACCTCATGATCCAGAAGTCCTTCCTCCGGAAGATAGGATCAAGGGTGAGCATATCGGTGAAGAGACGGTGGAGGAATTCGAAGAAGTCAAATCTAAACTGGAGGAATTATGATGAATGAATGGGAACCAAAGACACGGTTAGGAAGAAAAGTGAAGCGAGGAGAGATTACCACCATGGGCGACGCCATAACTACGAGATTACCCCTTCGTGAGCCCGAGATAGTGGATGCCCTCTTACCCAATCTCGACGATGACGTACTAGATGTAAATATGGTCCAGAGGATGACCGACTCCGGAAGAAGGGTCCGATTCGCAGTGACCACCGTGGTCGGGAACCGTGATGGATATATCGGCCTGGGAACGGCCAAGGGCAAAGAAGTGGGCCCTACCATCCGAAAGGCCATCGATAATGCAAAACTGAAAATAGTCCGGATCAGACGGGGCTGTGGATCTTGGGAGTGTAGATGTGGAAATCCCCATACCGTACCGTTCGAGGTGAGTGGAAAAGCGGGGTCCATCAGCATCGATATCAAACCCGCCCCCAGCGGCATAGGTCTAGCCACTGGAGATACTGCAAAATCGATCTTGAAAAGAGCCGGTATCGAGGACATCTGGGCCTTCTCCAAGGGACACACCAGAACCACCGTCAATTACGCCTACGCAACATTCAATGCGCTCAAAGAGACGTCGAGGATGCGGGTAACGAAAGATCAGGCCCAGGAACTGGGGATCATCCAGGGAGGCAAAGAAGAACAATCTCAAGAGGCGGAGGGATCTGAATGAGCTACGGCGTAGTCCGGATCAGGAGTCCGATAAAGAAGAACTCCGAGGCAGAGAAAACCCTGGAGAACATGAGACTGACTAGGGTGAATCACTGTACCATCTTACCCGAGGATAAAGAGCATAAGGCTATGCTCGACAAAGTCAAGGATATCGTAACCTGGGGAGAGATAGAGAAGGAGAGTTTGGTCGAGCTTTTAAGAGAGCGCTCCTCTGTCGAGGATGGGCTGTCCGACGAGATGGTTGAACAGCAGACCGATTTTGACGATGTCGAGGAGCTCGCCGAAAGTATCATCGACGGTGAAGCAGAAATCGATGCGATAGATGGAGTGAAAAATCTGTTCCGCCTACATCCTCCAGTTGGTGGTTACAAGGGAGTGAAAAAACCTTATAATCAAGGGGGTTCTTCTGGTTATCGTGGTAAGGATATCAACGATCTGATAGATAGGATGCTTGGACCCGAAAGAGGTGAGTGATACCATGGGAAAGAAGAAGAAAAAGAAGAACAGAGGCTCTAGGACCCACGGACGCGGTATCAAATCAGGAAGAGGTGCCGGCGAACGAGGAGGTCGTGGAAAGGCCGGTCTGAACAAGCACAAGTATCCCACCATGGCTAACGAGGAGCCAGACTTCCTCGGGCCGAAGGGCTTTTCTCGACCGCAGAACCTGATCGAAGAGAAGGAAGCGATAAATATATATCAGGTCGAGGAGCAGATGAACGAATTGGTGGAAGAGGGTTATGCGTCCAAGAGCGGTTCGACTTATATAGTAGATCTAAAGAGCGCTGGATATGATAAACTCCTAGCCGGCGGTTCGGCTCGGTACCAGATGAAGATAGAAGTTCCTTCAAGCAGTGAAAGAGCTGTCTACAAGATAGAAGAAGCTGGAGGAGAAGTAAATACTGAAGAAGATTGAGGAGCGTCATCAAGATGGCTGACGAGGACAAGAGTAATCTATACAAGCTGAAACCCCTTGTCGAAAGGATGCCCTCAGTGGTCAAGCCAGAGGGTCATGTCCATTTCCGTAGAAAGATGATCTGGCTTATCGTGGTTTTGGTCACTTATTTCACCATGACCAATGTCATGGTCTACGGGCTCGACCCTCAAAAGACCATGGATCTTTTCGCCCAGTTCAGGGCGATATTCGCCGGGCAATCCGGTTCGATAGTCCATCTTGGTATATCTCCCATCGTGAACGCATCTATCATGATGCAGCTGTTCCAGGGTTCTGAGATAATAAACATCGATATGAAGGACCCACAGGATAAGGCTCTTTATCAGAACACGCAGAAATTCCTGGTCATCGTGATGATATTCGTGCAGGCCATACCCCAGGTATTCGGCTATCTTCAGCCGGCAAGCAGTTTTATAGACACCTTAGATGGGGTCTGGGCTGGACAGGGTCTGCTTCTAGCTAGGATAATAATCGTTTCCCAGATAGCCATAGGATGCTATTTCCTTTTCCTGATGGATGAAGTGGTATCCAAGTGGGGTATAGGGAGCGGTATCAGCTTATTCATCGTGGCAGGAGTTGCTCAGGGGATATTTACGGGAACGTTCAACTGGGCTCCTACACCAGGTTCAGATTCACCAGTGCCAGCTGGGACCATCCCCAAGACCATCTATATCCTTCAGAACACACCCGCCAACCAGTTGGCTCAGGGCGGGTTCGAGAACATGCTTCTGCAGAATCCTAATCCTATCATAGCTCTGATCACAACTCTTGCTATCTTCCTTATCGTGGCATACGTCCAGGCATCTCGTATCGAGCTGCCGCTCTCCCACGGACGTGCCAGGGGAGCTAGAGGACGTTATCCTCTCAAACTGGTGTATTCGTCAGTGCTGCCTGTCATCCTTGTCTCCGCTCTGCTGGCAAACATCAACCTTTTCTCCATGCTGTTCTATACCAATCCCACGTTCCAGAATTTTCCGCTGATAGGTCACCAGTGGTGGATCGGAACGTATCAGCCCAACTCGACTCAACCCATAGCTGGAGGTGCGTGGTACATCTCCAGGGTGGAGGG
>JAHENW010000073.1 GCA_018610025.1 Thermoplasmatota archaeon | reverse complement strand
ATGATCTACACCCTGTCGTTCTCCCTCTTGGAATAATATTTGATATCGAGATCTTCGAATCCTCTCTTTTCGAAGAAGTCCATGGCTTCGGAATTGTCTGGCTCTATCAGAGACGCCCATATCTGGAATCCCTTTTCTTCGAAAACGCGTTCGAGCTTCTCTAGCAACTCAGTACCGATGCCCCGTCCCCTGTATTCTTCGTCCACCGCAAGCCGGTTTATCCATCCCTTTCTTCCGTCGTCTGTGCCCACTATGATGCCTATCAGCTTGTCACCATCGTAGGCTCCTATCCAGTACTCTGGTTGTTCCTCTATCTCCCTAGCGATGTTCTCTTTCCTATCCCTACCCTCCGGCTTCCAGGGGATGTCCGCATCATCCCAGAGTTCTATTATTCTATCGTACTCCTCGATGGACGGCGTTTCGTATCTCATCGGGGTAAAACATAGTCCAAACATTTTATATATCCTTCGTTTTAGGGTGATATGTGATCTACATGTCCTCGGGAGACAAGCTACGGGTTGAAGATTTTAAGGAGAGATTAAAAGATATTCTAGATACTCATGAAAACGTATCATCTAACCCAGAACGTAAGAAGATGATCCAAGACTCCTATGAGCGGGACGAGGCATTCATAAGTGAAAGCGGGGCTCTGGCCACCTGGACTCCCATTGAATCTACCGGAAGGAGCCCAAAAGATACCACTATCGTTCGTAGATCGAGAAGTGAAAAGGAGATAGATTGGGACTCTCCTAATAATATACCTCTAGAACCGGAAATATTCCAGATGGCACTGAAGGATGCTATAGAAACGCTAGAGGAGAAGGAGAAGATTTATGTCACCGATCGGGTGATAGGGGCGGACTCTGACTGGGCCCTACCCACGAAAACAATAACTGACAAGGCACTAACCGAACTCTTCACGGACAACATGTTCAGACCCGTTCCAGATGATATCGAGAAAAGTATCTTTGCAGATAAAGAATTTATTTTGATCGCTCTACCTTATGATAAGCTGGACAGGGAACGATATGAAGGTAAGTTGAGAAAAACGGGGGATGGAAGGACTTCGAACATGCTGGTAGCCATGGATTTCGACAACAAGATCGGTTTAGTTTATGGCTCAGCTTACTGTGGTTCGGTAAAAAAACTGATGTTCACCGTTATGAATTATCTTTTGCCCGAGGAAGGGATATTACCACTTCACTGCTCGGCAAACGAGGGAGAAGAAGGTGACTCTGCATTACTACTCGGCCTTTCCGGCACAGGTAAGACTACGCTCTCAGCAGACCCCAGTCGTGCTCTCTTGGGTGACGATGAACACGGCTGGAGTGAAGGTGGGATAGCCAACTTCGAGAACGGCTGCTACGCCAAGATGATAGATATAGACGAAGAAAAGGAGCCGGAGATCTACAATGCCGTGATGCATGAGGACGACTGGAAGGAACACGGGAGTATAGTGGAGAACGCCATGATGTATCCAGACGGGACCTTCGACTTCTACGATGACAGATTGACAAAGAACTCAAGGGCGTCTTATCCATTGAAATATCTATCCAATATAAAGCCCGCATCAACTGCAAACCACCCAGAAACGATACTCTTCCTGACCGCCGACGCGAACGGCGTTATCCCACCAGTTGCCAAACTAACCCAGAAGCAGGCCATGCTGTGGTTCCTCATGGGATACACGAGCAAGCTAGCCGGGACGGAGACCGGTATCACAGAGCCGCAGTCCATTTTCTCCCGATTCTTCGGCGAGCCTTTCATGCCGAGGAATCCAGACGTCTACGCCGAGATGTTAGGGGAAAAGATGGAAAAATTCGGTACCAAGGTCTATCTCATAAACACGGGATGGACCGGCGGGCCGTACGGTGAAGGACATAGAATAGATATCGATTACACCAGGGCCATGGTGGATGCAGCCTTGAATGGGGAGCTGGAAGACAAGGAGTTCAAGAGACATCCCTTCTTCAAGGTGATGGTTCCGAAGGAGTGCCCCGACGTACCGGACGAAGTCCTTTGGCCTAAAAACACCTGGGATGATAAGGAAAGGTACGATGAGAGGGCGAAAAAGATAGCCGATGATTTCAAGGAACACTTCGAAGAAGCTTACGGGGACAAGGGTATAGAGGAAGAGGTCGCGGAGCAGTGTCCAGGTAGATAGGTCACTCAACCTTGGTTTCCAGAGATATATCGGGGGATGAAAGTCTGAACTCCTTTATCTGACCGGTCATACCCTTTTTCTTCCTCTTTTCCAGCACCCCTATCTCTTTGAGATCTTTCAGATAGCTTACGGCCGTTGCCGTAGATATGTCAACATAGGCCGCAAGGTCACTGGCCTTGACCCACTCGCCGTCAGACAACTCTTCTAGAAGTTCTGGCACGTACTTTCGGCCCAAGATGCGGGCTGCCTCGTTGAATTCGTCCAATTCCTTATGCATGTCCATGGTTAAGGTTTAAGATTATTAAAACTTTATCATTGGTAAAGCTTTAAAAATATTTTAGTTTATCTCCTAAAAACTCAGTTAAAATAAAATAGGTACTTTCATCCTACCCCTTTCTCAATCTTTAAGTACTCCCTTTCAATTACTGATTTCAAATGATAGACGAGTTCTGGGAGATGCTGGAAACCCTGGAAGAAGAACCCGAAGATTGGGGTGAGCCGTACTTCAGCCAACAGAGATTTTATGATCCCGTTCCCCTTAAAGAAGACCTCTTCAGTGGCTTTGACGTGTTAAATCAGGAAAGGATTATAAGCTGTGTGGACGGGGGGAACAATAAGATCTATGAGACACCGTGCCAGAGTATTCATCTTATACGGGTTTACTTCAATCTGTTCGAAGGGGAAAACAGGGTGAATAACATCGACCCCTTCACAGCCTTTTTGAACTCGAGTTACCGTGAAGACAAGATCGTGTCGCGGCTGAACCCAGTGAACGACTCCATCCCCTTTGAAAAAGAGGAATTCATCTTCGAAAGAGATGAGCTTGAGGAAGGGAAACCAGTTGAGGCCGCCCACTCGGTCCGGAGATACCTGGAATGGGAAGCGATAAGCCATGTTGCAGAAAATCATCTACAGGAGGGGGACATCATAGTCAGGGACGGTGTGCTTCAGACGGGCGTCGAGGAGGAGAGAAGATACGCAGAGGACGCCTACGGCTCGGTCAAGGATAACGGAGTTCATTTGGTCGGCCTGGCCAAGACATGTTCCTTGAGGACATCTGAAGGCTATCCACTCCTACCCGCCATCCAGCACATGTCAGAGAGTACCGATAAGGAACGTTGGTACTACCATCCAGTGGCGGAGAATTCAAATCCGGATCATAAGGGAGTTATCTCCTTCGTGAAGTACCATCCCTCTTCCAGTTACGCCTTCAGGACGGAGTTCTTCCAGGACCAGGATTTCGAGATTGAAAAGATAGTGGGTAATATCGCTTACCAGGCCCAGGACCCCATAT
>JAHENW010000072.1 GCA_018610025.1 Thermoplasmatota archaeon | reverse complement strand
TCTATGGAATAGTTCGTATCGCCAATGCCGTCGGAACCCGGTTCACTTTGATTTGGGCCACTGTAGTTATCGTATCCTTGATAGTCGCTCCAATAATTACCACCCATCGGATAGCTAGCATTCCAAGAGTTGTTTCCATCATCGTATCCTTGGTCAGTGTTATTAAGGAAATTGTTATGGTAGATGGTATTGTTATAAGAAGAGGTGAAATAAGCACAGTATTGGTTTAGGTATATAGTAGAATTCTTTAGAAGATTCTCTTCAGCTTTGGTTAAATACACACCGGCTCCTTTTCCTTTATTGCCACTTGAGCCGTAATATCCAGATCTTCCCTTACGTCCTCCCTCTACCTCTGATATAGACATATTCAGGAGAGTGTTATTAGAAGTTGACTTCATGTATATGCCTGCACCAGTCCCTCCATCTCCACCCGAATCTCCTTCACCACCGGTACCTCCCCGACCTCCTCTAATATCAAAGATAGTATTATTTTTGACATTGCTTTTCGTAATTTTTTCTAAGTATATACCCGTCCCGATCTTCCCGTTTTCACCCGACTCCGAATATCCCCCACTTTCACCACTTTCTCCCTGAAAATGGGCAAGAGTGTTGTTCCTTACTAGAAGACCTGTAGAGTTGATGACTGTTATCTTTCCGTAATTCGTCGGATTCGATTCATTTGTCAAACTCAGATTTTCAATAGTAATATTATGGACCCCTTGATAGTAGATCACTGGATCCCCTTGGAGCGAATTGGTAGAAGAAATATTATTCTCCAGAGAATTATCATCGAGGTATATTCCGAACCCCACTTGATTCGCACCGTTTTTCCGATGTTTACCCCCCTCTCCTCCCTCGATATCAGTAAGTTGGTTCTCGGTAATATTATTTTTAGTGGAAGATTTTATATAAAAACCAGCTCCTATCCCCCCAACACCACCTGACCCCCAAGACCCTCCTGAGCCGCCATTACCACCTACAATATTGGTTATAGAATTTTTTGATAAGTTAATATGGTTTGAATTGTGTAGATACATACCTGAACCAACCCCACCAGGGCCACCAGAATCCAGATTTCCATTGGTTGTATTACCTTTACCCCCCTTTATCCTGTAAATAGTGTTATTATAGATATATTCTTTTGAAGAGGATTTGAGATATACACCAGTTCCTACACCTCCTCTACCGCCATCACCACCATTAGCGCCAATACCACCATCTCCACCCGTGATATTATAGATAGAATTATTCTTTATAACGGTGTAGTTACAGGACCTTAGGTATATACCTGAGCCTACCCCTCCTCTTTCCCCGTTATAGCTTGGGCTCCCTGCAGTTCCACCTTTTATTTGATATATGGTATTATTTTTTACAGTGTTCCTATTTCCGGATTCTAAATAAATTCCAGCTCCTACATGTCCTGCTTCACCAGAACCGCCTGACTCACCCTTTATTTTTCTAAGTCTATTATTTAAGACCCTGGTATTGTTTGAATCAATATATAGCCCAAAATAGCCGTTTTTAAGAGTGAGATTTTCTATCTTTCCGCCGTCAGCAGTTACATTGATCACTTTGCCCGAACCAGTTCCATTGATTATTGTATTGGTGCATTTCTGACCCCTCAGGGTAATATTCTTTTCGATATCTAAATTACCATCGTAGGTGCCTTCATATACATAAACTGTGTCTCCGTCGGTGGCATTATCGACGGCATTTTGGACCTGGGAGTAGTTTCCAGACCCGCTTCCCCCTACGTATAGGGTGTCAGCGGCTACCGAGGGGGTTTCATATAGGGTAAATGCAGTGAACCCAGATACGATCAACAAACATATGACGAACATAGATCTAGTCTTTGTCATTATTTCACCTATATTCCTGCTCTACCTGGATGATTAGTGAATGTCTTTTTTTCTTATAATTTTTATGCATTTACGAAGCTGTCAAAAATATAGTGATTTTTCATATTATAGATATTCTGAAACATATCATATATAATTCTAAAGGACGGTAAACGTCGTGGACAAATCGGCTATATCACTTAAAAACTTGAAACCCTCTGATTTATCCATTCGTAGATTTATACAATCCTGTGTGAAGCTGATATTTACAGGAACAGGAGATAAAGTATCACGCTCGCTAAGAGTGTCAGCAGGATGCCGATGAAAACACGCAGTGAGATGATCTTTGCTCCGAAGAAGGCCAGGCCGTAAACGATCTTACCGGTGCCTATGGCACCGTAGCCTACCATCATGGCTATCACCACTGCTATACCTACACCGGTCTGCTGCAGGCCCTTGATTATGGGATAGGCGGCATAGGGTCCTCCTTGGAGAATTCCCCCTAACAGACCGCCGGTTATCACACCGCTGAGACCAGACCTGGGACCCAGATACGTTTGAACTATATCGGTGGGCAGCAAGACCTGTATCGCAATGGCCAGCAGAACAGCGGCGAATATGAGTGTCAGCAGTCCTTTGAATGTCTCGATGCCGTCCTTCACCCCTTCCTTGGCATCCTCTTTTCTCGTAAAGTACATGTATACGTAGAGTAAGAGTGTGCCAAGGATGATCGCCCGCTGGCTCCAGTTTTTACCGATTATGAGTTCCCACCACATCTCAATCACCTAATATGAAGTAGAGGATAACACATGATAATACGGCCAACGCGACGCCCAGGCCCACCCTGATCGCTATTATATCTGCGGAGAATATAGCCAGACCGAAAGGGATCCTGCCGCTGCCGATGATCGAGTAGCCCACCAGCATGGCAACAACTACCGATAGACCGACACCTTCTTCCTGTAATCCCTTTATTATAGGATAGACGGCATAAGGACCGCCCTGCATCAGTCCTGCGAGGAGACCGCCTGTCAACACGCCTTTCAGACCTGACTCCGGTCCCAAGTACTCCTGTATCAACTCTTTGGGCACTAAAATCTGTATCGCGCTGGCAAGCAAGATAGCGGCGAGCACGAGTGTTAAAAGGCCGATGAACATCATCGCTCCGCCACTCAATGCGGCCATGGCGTCCCCTGGTCGAAAGATGAAGAGATACATATACAGGACTGTGGTACCGATGATTATCCCTCTCTGGCCCCAGTTCTTACCGATGATGAGATGCCAGTCCATATCGAGGTGAAATCAATCGGTCCGATAATAAAAGTTTGGAATGAGACCCCCGTTTTATAAAAAATTAAATATCATAAATACACTTACCTTCAGCATGGAATATGAAGATCGCAAAGGTTCGGTGGTCTTCAAAGAGGAGGTATTCAATAGAAAACTCGTCCTGCCCCTCGCTATAGCTGGATACGGACTCACGTTTCTCTATTTCTACTTCACCTTCACTTACCTTCTTGGATCTTTCAGTGAATATGCGTTAGAGATGACGGCCGGTACCCTTGTATTCATACCAGTCACCTTACCAGTGCTCTATCGATTGAAATATCCTCTCATAATCTACGAGAACGGGTTTGATGAACCAACGTCGATACTAAAGTTCAACAAAGATCAGCGGTTCATTCCGTTTCAGAAGGTGAAGAATATCTATCCAAAATACGGTAAGCCCCAGGGCCCTACGGAAATGACTGGGCTGACGATAATTTTGAGCGATGGGAAAAAGGTCGAGATCCAAGAATTTAGGGATAAGAAACTAAACAAAATCATTGACAGTTTCAGGGAAGCAATAGGTAAAGGATGGGAGCATTTTTACGTAGATAGACCATTTCTGGGATACGAGGAACTGAAAGAGATAAAAGAGCAGCTGGCGAAGTCTAAAGCCCTGGTTTACGCGAAAGGTATAGCTGCAATCGGCATTCCCTTCTCGGTCCTTATTTTTGCCTTGTTCTCATCCGTGGATCAACTCACCATAATCATACTTTATGGGGCGGTGATGGTCAGTGTCTTTGTGGGGATCAATATCGTAATGAAGTACAAGAAGGCCAAAACACGTTATGAACAGCTCGTGAAGAAGAGTCCAGATAAGAAGAAAGACATTTTCGGATCCATAGACGTAGACGTAGAGAAGGATGCCTCAGAGAAGATCGATAACTATACCCATAAGGATTGGAAAGAGCTGGAAGAGATGATCAATACGAAGAAGTATTTATATATCATAGGACTCGGGGCTGGAATTACTACTGGGAGTTTGATCCTTAACGTTCTTTTCGATAACGAATTGATTGTTGGTATAGCCATGATCGGCGTGGCTGTACTTCACGCCCCGATATACTTCGGCAGGAAGCAGTACAAGAAAAAGAAATTGGTCAAAGATTTGGTAGAAAAGGAATTGAAGGAAGATAAGAAGATATTACCGGACTGGTTCGAGATAAAGTCACGGTGGAACCTGCCTATGAGAGAGGCGCCTGAATTTTCGCGTTCAAAATGGAAGAAATTGGTGAAGAGTTCACATGTCATAAAGCCTACTAGGATGGCGCTTTTCATGAGCGGCGCCATGGTAGGGATCGCCTTCTTCTTAATAGGTCTATTGATGATAGAACTCAATATATTCCTGCTTTTAGCTCTCCTACTAACGTTCTGGGCCCTGTACTTTGGACACTTTATCCTCGAGATGTACAGGAAAAACGTCCTCGACTCAGTGCTTGACTACGAGGAGATGAGTGGTGAAAAGGTGATCCCCGAGGAGCACAGAGAGAAGATATACACGGGTTGGACTGATGATGAAAGCTTAAAATAAAAAAGTAAAACATTAAGTATTCTTTCGACTATATTTATAAAGAAGGTGGAGAGATGAATGATGATATAGTGCTCAAGATGAGGGGACTCACCAAGTACTACGGTGATGCCGTAGGGATCGAGGACTTGGATTTAAACGTCTACAGGGGTGAGATAATGGGGTTTTTGGGGCCCAACGGTGCCGGGAAGACGACCACCATACGCACTGTCTTGGGCCTGCTGAAGAAGAGTGCGGGAAAGGCCAAGATATTCGGTCTGGATTCCCATGAAGATTCGGTGAAGATTAGGAGAAGGGTGGGCTACCTGCCCGGTGAGTTCGGGATGTTCAATGACCTGAAGGTGAAGAGCTTCCTGCGGTACCTTCTTTCACTCAGTGACGTAAAATCGGAAGAGAAGATGATGGATGTCGGGAACAGACTAGAGCTCGAATTCGACAGGAAGATAAAGGAGTTGTCCAAAGGGAACAGGCAGAAAGTCGGTTTGGTTCAGGCCTTCATGGCCGATCAGGACCTTATCATTCTTGATGAGCCGACCGCGGGCCTGGACCCACTCATGCAGCAGAGATTCTACGAGCTGCTCAGAGAGGAAAAAGATAGAGGAAAGACGGTTTTCATGTCCTCACACGTTCTAGCGGAGGTCGAGGAGGTCTGCGACCGGGTAGCTATAATTAAAGAAGGTAAACTGCAGGTTGTGGAGGACATAGAGTCTCTGAGGAACAAGGTGGGTAAGAAGCTCATTGTCGAGTTCTCGGAAGAGGTGAGTCCAGGAGAGTTTAGGATGAAGGGGGTGAACGAGCTGGAGGTCGACGATAAGAAATTTTCTATGGTTGTGACGGAGAATCTAGACGAGGTTATCAAAAAAGTATCGGCTCATAGCATAGTGAACATGAATCTGGAAACGTTCAGCCTGGAGCAGCTGTTCCTGAGGTACTACTCGGAGGGGGAGGCATGATCGGCAGGACGTTCCTGATGGAGTTCAGGAGGGGATGGAAGGGCCTGACTTTATTTCTCATTGTGGTCATGATAACCGCCGGAGGGATGGTACAGTTCTACCCGGCTGTGGAGGAAGCTATGGGGGGCCAACCAGAGGGGGCGGAGAATGTGAAGATGGATATCGAGGGGAGCACTGTCGAGCTTTCGTGGGAACAGTATCCCAACGTGACCGAATACAAAGTGCTGCAGGACAACAGGAGCCACATGCTGACTTCTACCCTGGTGTACAATGGTACAGAGAACTATACCGAAGTACAGCTTGAAACCAACGAGACGAAATATTTTGCAGTACTAGGCATCCTGAACGGGACGGATGAAGTGAAGTTCATCGGGATGGCTACCACGGTCAAAACATCCACCGCCTTCGACGAGCTCATGGAGAGCGATTTCTACCGGGGCTTGAGGGGCGATCGAGAGTTCTCCATGACCGATATAAAGGGGTTCATCTCCATAGAGTTCTTCAGCTGGTGGTTCCTATTGAGCGGACTTTACATCGGATACATATCTGTGAACAGCATAACGAAGGATTTCGAAGAGAAGAGGATGGACCTCATCTTCTCCACACCGCTCTCTAGAACGAGATATATATTGGAAAAATTCGCCGCCATCGCTTTTTACAGTTTTATCATGGTACTGCTGACAGGACTCATCATGGTGGGCTCAGCACAGACTCTAGATGTTTCTGTGGATGCGGTCAACATGATCTCCGCTATCATGGGCTCTTGGCCCGTTTTACTGGTCGTCGAAGCGGTGGCAATGCTTTGCGCGATATTCTTCGTTGAATCGAGGAGGGCGGTGGGCATGACCCTTCTCTTCGCCTTCACCCAGTACGCCCTACAGATCATATCTAATTTCGCAAAGAAGTACGAGTACATAGGAGAGATGGGGATACTCGGGCACTGGGATTACAACCAGGTGCTCTTCGATGAGGTATTCGGGTACGCGGACTTCCTTTTACTCACTGTCATAACAGCTATCATCCTCACCGCCGCTATTTTTGTTTTCAAGAAGAGAGATATACCCATTTGAAAGACTTCACGGGAGGGAACATATAAAAACCATTTTTCCCGTTTAATAAACGATATCATGAAAGCCTTGGTCAATGGAAGGGTCGATCCGATAACCGGTGAGGAGTTCGAAGGGACGGTTCTTATAGAAAACGGTAAGATAGCTGATTTCGGCGTTGATATTGAGGTTCCCGATGAGGCGGAGATCATAGACGTTGAAGGGAAGAAGGTCATACCCGGTTTCATAGATGCCCACTGCCACGTGGGTATACACGAGGAAGGCGAAGGCTGGGAAGGTGACGATACGAATGAAAGGTACGATCCCATAACGCCGCACCTGAGGGCTTTGGACGGAGTCAATCCGGACGGTATCGCTCTCAGGGAGGCCGTCAGTTCAGGCGTGACCACCATCAACGTGGGGCCGGGATCGGCCAATCCCATAGGGGGAAGGTTCGCCGCGATAAAGACCGCTGGTTCACCGGTCATAGACGATCTGGTGATAGAAGAGCCGACAGGCCTCAAGATGGCCACTGGCGAGAATCCAAAGAGAGTTTACAAGGAGCAGAACAAGGTGCCCTCCACCAGGATGAGCACCGCCGGGCTCATAAGGGAAAAGCTGTTCGAGACAGAGGAATATATAGAAGATGAAGAGGGGAAGGATTTTAAGAAGGAGGCGTTGAGACCGCTGCTAGAGAACGAACTGCCCGGGAGGATACACGCCCACAGGGCCGACGACATGGCCTCGGCCATACGCATCTCGGAGGAGTTCGGATTCGACCTGGTGCTGGAGCACTGTACCGAGGGTCACAAGATAGCAGATTATATCGCCGAAAAGGATATACCTGTGGTCTACGGTCCAGGACTGGCCGCCAAATCGAAAAGGGAGAACAGGGAGAGGAACTTCAAGACGCCCGGTACCCTATCAAAGAAGGGTGTCAAGGTGGCGCTGATGACCGATTCTCCGGTTATACCTATAAAATACCTATCTCTCATGGCCGCCTACTCGGTGAGAGAGGGGATGGATAAAGAGGAAGCGCTGAAGGCTATCACCATCAACGCGGCGGAGATATGCGGTATAGATGATAGAGTGGGTTCTATCGAAAAGGGAAAGGACGCCGACCTGTTAGTGGTTGACGGGGACCCGTTGGAACTCAAATCCACTGTTGACAGGGTCTTCATCGAGGGAGAGGAGATAGAACAGCAGGGAGAGAAAGAGATCGTAGAGGGCTGAGATGAACAACTTCAGAAAGTACGGCGACCCTCCCTACACAACGGTC
>JAHENW010000071.1 GCA_018610025.1 Thermoplasmatota archaeon | reverse complement strand
ATGATCTTCCTCTTCTTCTCTGGGTCCTTCACTCCCTCCATGGCGGAATAGAAATCATCCCTAGCATCGATGATCTTGTGGTTTATATCCATATCAGAAAGAAGGTCGTCCATCTCTTCTGTCTCTCCCTTCCTCATGTATCCCGTGTCAACGTATATCGCAAGGAGGTCGTCTCCCAGCGCATCGCCGGCGATCACCGAGGCTACTGTACTGTCAACGCCGCCGCTGCACCCCACTACGGCCTTCCCGTCGACCTGGGATATCTCCTCTACTTTCTCCTCTATAAATTTTTCTGGGTCCAGCACTTCAATCTCCTCTATGGAACTCACTCTCTATTTCTTCAGCATCCTTAAAGACCTTTTCCTTCCTCTTCTCCTTGTATTCCTTCAACCGTTCTTTCACATCGTCGTACTTGTTCCCCAAAATTTCGGCCGCCAGTATTGCGGCGTTGTCTCCCCTGTTCATACCAACCGTGGCAACGGGAACTCCTGGAGGCATCTGTACTATGGATAGAAGGGAATCCAGGTTCATCCTTCCGCTCACCGGTACGCCTATCACCGGCTTATCGGTATGAGCGGCCACCACCCCGGGAAGAGCGGCTGCCAGGCCCGCAACAGCGATGTAGACCTCAGCTCCTTCCACTATCTCCTTAGTTCTTTCCGGAGTCCTGTGCGCCGAGGATACGGTCATCTGATAGTCTATATCCAGATCATCCAGAACCTTGGTAGCCTTCTCTCCGATATCCAAGTCACTCTTGCTTCCTAGTATGATCTTTACCTTCATGAAAAGGGGTAAGAAAAAAGGGAGAAATAGTTTTTGTGCTTACACCGGTCTACGTCTTCATTATCGCTCCGAGGAATATGACTAGAGCGATGACTGCGCCGATCAGGAATGCACCAACGTATGATATCGCCGTTATCAGTGTTCCCATGAACTCGTATCCTTCTCCAAAATACATCTGGTATTTGTGGAGGAGCCATGTCAATAGACCAACCACTATCCCTAAGACGGCCAAAACGGCCCCTACCATTCGACTCTTTCCTCTACCGAAGTACGCCGTGAATATACCAGCGATCAGCAGTCCTAGCCCGAACGTCAGCAACAACACGGTCAAGAATTGAAACATTTCCATTTTTTTTCCTCCTTTAGAATTCTATACCTGTTAGCGTTTTAGTATCTTCAACGCCCTCGATGGACCTTATCTCGTCCACCACGACCTGCCCGAGCCTATTGAAGTCCTCCGCACGGATCTTGGCGATGAGGTCGTGCTCTCCAAATAGAGAGTGGACTTCTTCGACTTCCTTCAGATCTTTCAAGATGTTGTACACCTCTCGTTCAGCTGCCGGGGCAGTTTTAATGAGGACGAATCCTATCGCCAATTTCTCACCATGGGTGTTATGAATACTTAGATATATATATTTTGTCGAAATCGAGGCTTAAATCACCTTGAATCTCTTGTCTGCACAAGTCAATACCCTGCAACCGTCATCCGTCACCACTATGTCGTCTTCTATCCTCACTCCGCCCTCATCGGGCAGATAGATGCCGGGCTCCACCGTAAATACCATGCCTTGCTCCAGGGTCACGTCAACGCTAGGCGAAAGACCGGAACCATCATGGGTAGACAGACCTAGGCTGTGTCCCAGACCGTGGGTGAATCTACCTTCGAACTCCGTATCGTCTATGACTTCAGCGGCGGTGTTGTGCACCTCTTCCCCCTTTATACCTGGCCCTATCTTGTCCAATGCCGCCTGCTGTGCTTCCTGTACCACCTGGTACATCCTGCGCTGCTTATCCGTCGCTTCACCCACAACGTAAGTGCGCGTTATGTCTGAGCGGTATCGGTCGTGGAGGGCCCCAAAATCCAGGAGCACGAAATCGCCTTTCTCTATCTTTCTCTCCCCGCAGGTGTAATGTGGTTCGGCGGTATTGGGCCCGCTGGAAGAGATGGTCTCGAAGGCCTCACCGGTAGCTCCCTTCTTCCTCATCATATACGAAAGTTCCGCTGCTATCTCGTATTCTCTCACCCCTTCTTCGATGAAATCGGTTATCTCTTCCGCCACTTCAGAAGCTATATCACAGGCCTTCTCCAATCTCTCTATCTCTTCGTCGTCCTTGACGTTCCTTGCGTCTATGATGGCGTCAGACACATCGATTATCTCAGCATCGGTGGCGTCCGAGATCTTGTTGTAGGCATGATAGGTCAATTCGGTGGCGTTGACCCCTATCCTGTCGAATCCAGCTAGGTTATCTTCCATCCATTCCTCTCTCTCCTCTTTCTTCTTGACTGCCGTAACCGGAAGATCGGATTTCTTTGCGCTCTCCTCTTCCAGTCGGGTGGTCACTATCTCTCCAGTGCCGTTGGGAGAGATGAGTACCCCGCTACCTTCGAACTGTCCCTCGATGAGCCCAGTGACGTAGAAGAAAGTGAGATCCAGATGGGGTTTGGTTGAATTGAAAAGAAATATCGCATCTACCTCCTCTTCTAACCGGTTGAATATGTTTTTGATCCTTGTCTCCATGATATCGAAGGGGTGATATAGCTCTAGCTATTTATTTTTTCATGACCTTAGTTTCTCCCAGGTAATCCCCGATCCTTCTGTTCTCTTCACCTTTGGATATCAATACAATACTCACGAGATAGAAAAAGAGCACGATATCAACGTACCTTCCCGAGTTCCTCGCCGCACTCTGTACGAAGGAGATGTCCGTGTAGTCGTCTGAAAAAACCTTCAGGCCCATGGCCATCTTCCCGATACTTCTTCCAAAGTACCATTCCATAACTGTAAAGTACAGAAATTGTATTGAGATGAATAGGGAAAGCACCCCCAAGACCACTGGATAGGACATGGGGTCCTGGGTTATCTCCGCCAAGCCCACCTCTCTGGTGATGAAAAAGAAGACGAAGGGAACGAAGAGGATCCCGATATCTATCAGATAGGCGATCATCCTATTTCCCAGAGCGGTATAGAGATCTTTCACCCTCCTTCTGACGGCACTCCTGATCAATCGAGCCGTGTAGAATGCCTTGTGAGCGAAGTCTTTTCCCCCTTTTTTGCTTCCCATCAAAGTGAAATAATCTTCCCTTTTATATCTATCAAAGGACAGCAGCTCAAATACCTTATTCTCTTCAGTCTCCTCCTCGAAGGCATAGCCATTCTTTTTCAGCAGTCTACGGGTGGCAGCTATCTCCTTCCTTACAGCCTTCTTGGCATTGAGTAGTGCATCCTGAAGGTCTCCTTCTCGAAGTTTCCTCAAGCTCTCATCGAGGGGATCCCTAGACCCTCCCACTGGTGTTCTGAAGTGGTAATAGAGGATCAAAGGCATGCAGGCTATGAGCCCCGATAGATAGACCAGATCCATCATACCTGCCCCTCCTATGGATCCCAGTATCCCCATGTTTACGAGAACGGGTATCCTTATCACGTCGGCTCCTATTATCACTCCAAAAACCGCCGTGCTGTAGGCATAGGGTATAGAGTCATACCCACCTCTCTCCATCACCAGAGCCATACTCAGTGCTGCAAGGGAGGGTATGAAGAAGAAGGGAAAATCAGAGACTATACCGAGCTCGGGCTCCAGTCTGCTGAAATAATAGGCAGCCGCTGCTACAACCGCTACACCCGGTATCACTCTTTTTAATCCTATATTTTTCTTGTGAAGAAGGCTACCACCGACGATAACGGGGATCAGGGCTCCGCCTAGGTTTATGTTCAACAGCGCCCTCTTGGAGACCACTACGGGTATATCCACCACCAACCCTGCGATGGAGCCGATCAATATCATCCCGGTCTCCGGGGTCTCAAAACCGAATCTTTCGAACAACTCTCTTTTGTGGATATATCCTATATAAAAAACGGTAGCCATCACCGGTAGAAGTACGATGGTGACAGCGGTAGATAAAACCACCTTCAGACTCAAGTTTTTCCCGCCTTATCTGATGGTATCCAGTGAGAACGAACCCATGGTGATGCCTGTTTTGCTGGAATTATATTTGACCCAATCTCGGGTCTGGACATCACCCAAACCTTGGACCCTCAACTTGGTCTCGAGATCCTGGACCTGGAATTCCATCTCCCCGTCCATCATATGGCCTAGCATCGAGATATCCTGTTCTGTGTGCATCCCCTTCTCAAGAGTATACATAGACACTGCCTTGTCCTTCTTCCTCCTGCCGGAGAAAGGCTGTAAAGTCCGGAAGGTAGTAGCTGTGTCTAGATAAGCGATGAGAGTCGAAACGGATTCGAAGGCCATCCGGTAGTACTTATTGTCTTTCTTGATCTCATCAGCGAACTCGTCCACCTGTTGGGTGATGGCCTTAACATCTGATTGCTCTTCTATGTAGGCCACATAATCCTTTTCTCTTTCCTCTTCATCTATCTCACCCATACTGGACGAGTAGGCATCTACGTAGTATATGATGCCCCTCTTCTCGTACTCCCCGTAGGTCGGCAGGACGTATTTCATCTCCTCTCTTATATCTTCTATCGTCTTGTCAGTGGTAACCCAAATCGCTGGCACCCCCTTCTCTATACCCTCCGCCATGAAGGTATTCACCATGACCTCTTTACCCACATGGGGCGGTCCATAGATGGAAACGTTTGATCCCAGTGGTATCCCTCCCAACATGAGGTCGTCTAGCCTCGGAGTACCGGTCTTCGCCTTCTCCTGCTCGATCTCTTGAAGGATCTCCTCTTCTCTTTCCTCTATCTCTTCGTCTATCAATTCTTCTTCTCTGGCCCTCAGTTCTCTCTCCTTCTGATCGATATATTCTTCTTTGGCCTTCAGTTCCTGTTCCTTCTGATCGATCTCTTTTTCCAGTTCTTGGAGCCTTCTCTTCCTCTCCTTTTCAGTGGTACCTCCAAATTCATCCTTCAACTGCTGCAGTTCCTGCCTTTCCTTCCTTATGACCTCTTCTCTATGCTCTAGGTCCTCTTCCCTCTGCTGGAGTTCGTTCTCTTTGTACTCCAGCTTTTCCCTCAAGTCCTCCAGTTCCTCCTTCTTCATCGATAGATCATCCTGGAGGTCCTGGATCTTTCTATTTTTCTCTTCGACCTCCTCTTTTTTCTGCTCAAGCAGGTCCTTCGTTCTCCCCAGTTCTTCTTTTACCTCCGAATCGGCCATATCTGAGAGGTCTTCGGAGGGTTGCGTAGATTCTAGCCGATCTATCTTCTCCCTCAGTTCTTCATTTTCTTCCTCTAATTCCTTTATCCTCTCTTGGCTCGCCTCGTCGAGTTCGTCACCTCCAGCGGCCACGGCGTCCTTCTTCTTCTGATTTTTCAGGTATTTCACCATGGCCACGCTGCCCTGTTTTATCTCCTCCATCTCTTCTTCCAGTTCGTTCTTCTCCTCTCTTAGTTCCTCTATTTCACCTTCTAATCTGTTCGCTTCTTCCCTCAATTCGGCATTCTCCTGGATAAGCTCCTCGGCGTCGTATTCCCCGGTTTCTATCTCTTCTAGTTTCGAAGTCAGTTGCTGTTTCAGTGTCTCTATCTCGTCCTTCGTTTCTTCCAACTCGGTCTCTTTTTCTGCCAATTCTTCCTGTATCTCTTCCTTTTCCTCTTCGAACGATTCCTCGCCCAGCCATTCAGAGATAGAATCCTGTTCACCACTCAGCCATGCTTTAAGAGCTTGATGGTCATCTTCCTCCAGCGTCGGGCTTGAAGAACTATCTTCTGATTCGGTGGCGATTTTTCCCTCTTTTGCCCCTTCGATCTCTTCATCCAATAACCCGCCCAGATCTTCATCACTCTCTCCAGTCAACCACTGCGTGAGTTCATCTTCACTTTCATCCTCATCTTCCGATAGCTCTTCGGCTTCTTCCTTTATCTTCTCTGCCTTATCGTCGTCCAGTTCATCGATCTGGGAAAGTTTTTCGATATCTGCCTCGGCAATATCCTTTAAACTGGTGAATCCAGAACTCAGTATCAGTTCGGCGGTCTCTTCATCGATTATGGAGATACGCTGGAAGTCCTCCAGTATCTTCTCCTCCCTTTCTTTCGATATAGTATCTGCTAAAGACTCTTTAGAGGAACTGTCCTTTCCGGTAGAGCCACCTTGAGAACTTCCTGACATTTTTTACACTTTTCTCCGCAACTGGTAGTTATTTGCATTGATAAGAAAAAGTACGACATTATAAATGTTTTTATCTAACCGATATTTTTTTCTTACCAATGCGCTAATATCTCCAATTGTATACCTTCCGAATCCTCCTATTTAAGTTTTTTTCCCATTTTTGAACTTTTTCACCCTGTCCACCCCCTTCTTAATCAATACTGGAACCAATGTCCAGAGAACGATTATCGCTATCACCCCTTTCGCCCTCAAAAATATCAATAGAAGGGTGGAAACGATACCAAAAATAACGCCGATGACGGCACTAAGGAGATGTATTCTCTTCACGACTTTTCGATGAAGAAGGCCGCTTAAAAAGCTTACCGACGACAAAGTAATATACCACGAATGTGTGCTGTTTTTTTATGGAAGACACAGACCTCGACGATTCAGAATTCATAACCATGGATCAGGGGGCTGGTGGGAAGCAGATGGAGAGATTGATCAGGGATGAAATACTTCCTCTTTTTGATAGTGAGATTGGCGAGGTCTCTCTCCAAGGACTTGACGATTCTGCCGTGATAGACAATATGGTGTTCACCACAGACGGCCACACCGTCAAACCGATCTTTTTCCCTGGAGGAGACCTAGGAAAGTTGTCCATCTCGGGCACTATAAATGATATACTGGCACTGGGGGGGAAACCGGTAGCTATCGCCCTGGCTGCGGTCATCCCAGAGGGAACATCGATCAACCGCTTCAGGAAGATATTCAAGAGTGCGGCGAGAACTGCAGAGAAAGTCGAGGTCCCTGTGGTCACTGGAGACACCAAAGTTGTAGAAAAGGATGACCTGGACGAACCCATCTTGACAACGACCGCAGTGGGTAAACGCCATCATCTCATGGATGAGAACCTGGAGCTGGCTGGAGGAAGAAAGAAAAGATGGCTGTCTGATGACAACTTGAGTGACGGGGATAAGATAATCGTATCTGGCTCCATGGGTGACCACGGTATCACGATCCTCTCTCAGCGGGAAGGTTACGGCTTTCAGGGTGATGTAAAAAGTGATGTAGCTCCCCTGATCGACCTCATGGGCGAGGCCTTAAGAGGGGGGGGAGTTGCATCCGCTAAAGATCCGACGAGAGGAGGCCTAGCTAACGCCTTGAACGAATGGTCCGAAAAATCTGACCTCGGCGTGGTAGTCCGGGAAAAAAAGATTCCGATCAAGGAATGGGTGAGTTCAGCCAGTGAGATGTTGGGAATAGACCCGCTGAACATCGGAAATGAAGGTAAGATGATACTGGCCGTTCATCCCTCTAGGGCGGAGAAAGTCGTGAAAAGGATGAGGGAAACTGAAAGGGGAAAGGACGCCCAGATAATAGGCGAGGTGAAAGAAGATATCAAGGACCTGGTGTTGGAGACAGAGGTGGGCGGAAGAAGGATAATGGAACCACCAACCGGTGATCCAGTACCCAGGATCTGTTAATCTCTTACGCATCGTAGATAGTATATCCCGACGGGGGTCAGGATGATGATACAGAGGAGAAGGGCCACTAGATAGGGCGGTCCTTCTTCATCCTTTCTGAAGAAGTGAGTATCGCTAGATTTCTCTACATCTACAAAGATAAGATCGGAATCCGTATTGCCTTCGTAGTCCTTCACCAACAGTCTTACCCTGTACTGACCAGGTCTGCTATATACCTTCGAAACGTTTTCCCCCTCCTCCTCGAACCTCCCATCCCCGTCAAGGTCCCACCTGTATTCTCTTATTTGCTGATCATCCCATGAACAGACACCCGTGAATGTGACTATCTCACCAACTTCTATACTCCTATTCCTTCCAGCGTCCGCTATGGGCGATACTACATCGCTCCTCCAATCGTTTTGAAATATTTTTGAGAAATATGAGCCCACTTTCTTGCTCCTGATTACCATCCCGGTCTCCCTGTTCTGAAGAACGGAATTGGAGTTCCAGTTTATACTGGAGATGAGAACCTCCTTCTCATCGACTATCATCCCCTTATTGTGCACCTTGGCGAAGCCATGTTCATCGTCTATCAACCTGGCCTCTAGGGATATATCTTTTTCAAAGGACAACTGATTCAACCTTTCGATCGTATCATCGTTGTCGCTCACGTTCTCCTGTACGTTGTACCAAGTAGAATCTAAGAGAACATCCACCTCTACTCCTCTTTTAGCCGCCTGGATCAGATTCTCTATGTACGGATTCTCTCTACCGCCCCAATTGTAGGCGTAGAACTGCTGGACGTATATAGAACTCTCGGCAGAATCGATCATACCGAGGATGGTATCTCGGGCCATGGATGTATCGGGTGAGAGGACCGGCATCACCTCAAAACTGCCGGAAATGCTTTTTTTCTCGTATCTGGGCCTATATCCACTGAACATCTCTTCTTGAGTCACGTTGGATATATCCACCTGCTCGTACTCTTCGCTGAAGTACCAGTCTTCCTTAAATACGGAGGAGTAATAGTTCGCCAAATCTTTATCTTCCAAAACCGCACCCCATCCCCTGTTTCCGCAACTGGTATCGTGTGGGAAACCGGTATTGCCCAGATTCTCCGACGTAACCAGTACCGATCGGTTATCCGCCACCATGTACTTGCAGTGCAGGTACGGGTACGGCGAGTAATCTTTTCCGTGTAGGGCTACCTCTACCCCCTCTTTTTTCAAAAGGGAAAGGCAGTACGACTCTTCCCTGGTCAAACCGCCCACCGGACCGGATTCTACGAGTACCCTGATATCCACTCCATCTTCCGACATGTTCATCAATTTTCTAGCGATACGCCCGCTTTCGATCTGATATACGGCAATAGAGAGTGAGTTCTCGACACCGTCTAGGTAATCTTCAAGGGCGGGGAGCGAGGAATCTGGTGACGAGAAGACCGTGCAGTTCCCTCGAAAACTGAAGGTCTCTGCACTGAAATTTGATATCCCCACCTTCCAATCTCTAGTCCAATTCCAGTCATCCCTCCGGTCAGTATCTTTTTTCTTCCTTTTCGCGAAGACTCCATACCCTGCCTTGGCACAAGGTTCTCCCTCCCACCCTTTTCCGATGGTCGTGTCTCCGTAGTAGAAGGAATCCACTACTTTTCCCTGCTCGTTCTTTAACAACAATCCGTCCCCGTCAGTGGCCAATTCGAAGGTTCCACCCTTTGAAAGGTCATCCTTCCATGTAAGGTCCGGCTCCTCCCTCCATACGTCCTTATACTTATCATCTTCAGAGATCACCAATCGTTCTCCGCTTTTCAGAGTCATATCAGGAAGCTCCATCCATCCCTCTCCATCGTCGAGTATCCAGTCTTCGATATTCACTGATTCTCCCCAGTTCTCGATGACGATGTATTCGCTGCCTGGGTTCTCGCGGTAGTAGACCTCGGTTATCTTCACATTGTCTCCTTCCCCGGCGGAAACCGATGCAGGTGTGAACAGTATCAATAATATCAGTATTATCACATATCTCTTCATGCTCACCTCCCGTATGGAGAGGGGGTATATATATTAGCGGATAAAGGGCTCAATTCTTAAATAAGATACTTAGATATGAATAACCAGCAAACAAGCCGAGGTACCTCTCGAGGAATCAACAAAGATTCCTCTACCCCCTCGTGAGCTATCGCTCCCTGCGGAAAGTCTGGCCTACCTTCTTTAGATACGAAACGAAAACAATTTATCCTGTTTCTCTTTTCTACTCACACAAGCCGAGGTAGCTCTCAAGGAATTAAAAATTCCTCTACGCCCTCATTCGCTAGCGCTCATTGCGGAAAGTCCGGCCTACATGTTGGAACCCTGTTCCAACTGTTTTCGAACTAGTGAGCTCGAAAACGGCGGTGCCCTTCCAAAAGACTAAGAAAAACCATTTAACTCACTTGCTTTTCTACTCACACAAGCCGAGGTAGCTAAGTCCGGCCTAAGGCGGTGGCCTCGAGAGCCACTGGTGCTTTGCACCTCAGGAGTTCGAATCTCCTCCTCGGCGCTCATTTCTTCGTCATTCGCGCCGAGTTGTCGATTCGAAAACAGAGGGGAATCAGAGATTCCCCGGGCTCACAAACCGTAGGTTTGTTCGTCTCCTCCTCGGCGTTTTTTATAATTCGAATGGATATGAGAATTTAAAAAACAAGAAAAATCTTTCCTTTATTGAGCGTCAGCGAGATAAATTGTAAAGCTAGAGGCTCATTCCGCAATTTTCCCGAAACTATTTTATCTTCGCACCAGGGAGTTAATCAACCTTATCTAAAAATGCATGAAAGTCCTCGATCACTCCCCGTCATATTCCTCAGTATGATCACACTCTGGATACCCGGTACAACCATAGAATTTGCCGTACTTCCCTTCCCGAACGACCATCTCCTCGCCACACTCGGGACAGACCTTTTTCTCCTCCTCATCCTTCAGCTCCTGAGCAAGGAAGTAATCATCCAAAGCCAGATTGGCCAGCCCGTCGGCTTTCTTGTTATCATCCCTGGAGATGTGCTCGAACTCCACTTCTATATCTTGTTTCTCGAAATGTTCGGTGAGATCGTTGAGTCTCCCCCATAATTCCCTCAGACTCTGCGAGTTAACGGACCACTCGCCGTTCATCTGTTTTATCAAAAGCTGCGAGTCCGATTTAACTACGATCTTTGCAATCTTTTTATCATAATCTTTCAACCATTCTAGTGCTTTTATGGGGGCCATGTATTCGGCATAGTTGTTCGTCGCTCTCTCTCCCTCCTTCAAAATCCCGTAATCCTTCTTTATCGAACCGTTACCTTCGATCAAAAATCCATAGGCGGCTACACCACCTGGATTACCTCCTCGACAGCCCCCGTCGGTATATACCTCTATGGTTTCTCCGTTCATCATATTCTATCCGTTGATCCTTTTTAAAGCCACCCTTTTAGGGCCTAAAGTTTCTTTCTGAGGTTCTCCAGCATGACCTCGGTCAGTTTCTCTAAATCGTACTCGTGATCCCAGTCCCAGTCCTCTCTAGCTTTGGAATCGTCCACGGTGTTGGGCCAAGAATCGGCGGTCTTCTGCCTTTCGTCCGGTTCATATTCCACGGAGAAATCGGGTATGTGCTTCTTT
>JAHENW010000070.1 GCA_018610025.1 Thermoplasmatota archaeon | reverse complement strand
GAAAACCTGGCATCCATTATCACTGATATTTCCTGTCTTCCTGATAGAGGACCCAATCAGTCCTTTATATATAAACCGGTCGGTTTTTTGACGTAGTCTTTCCTCTTCCTTGCATTCACGATCTCCTTGGCCACCGCCAGTTTCCTGGGCAGTTGTTCCGGTTTTTCGATCCCTTCTTCCTTGGCTATCTCGTCTAATTCATCTCGAGTATGTTTCTCCACGAGCTCTTCGGGCTCCACCATTGTACCACTACCTCAATTGTTTTCCACTATTTTATATTTTAGCCTTATCAAGTGGAAAGAATTATAATGATTGAGCCACTCCCTTAAATCGGTAGTATGGAAAAGATATGGACCGAGAAGTACAGGCCCAAGACCTTGGACAGGGTCTACGGACAGGGCCAGGTCGTCGAGAGACTCAATGCATACGTCAGGGAGGAGAGTATGCCTCATATGCTCTTCGCCGGTCCTGCGGGTACCGGTAAGACCACCTGTGCTATCGCGCTTTCACATGAACTTTACAAGGACAACTGGGACGCCAATTTCTTCGAACTCAATGCCAGTGACGAAAGGGGTATAGACGTGATCAGGAACAAGATAAAGGAGTACGCAAGAACTACCACCCTCAGCCACGAGGGATTCAAGATAATATTCATGGACGAGGCGGACTCGCTGACCACCGAGGCACAGGCCGCTTTGAGAAGAACCATGGAGAAGTATTCCAACAACTGTCGGTTCATCCTTTCCTGCAACTACTCCTCCAAGATCATCGACCCCATACAGTCCAGGTGTGCCGTCTTCCGCTTCAGGTACTTGAACAAGGAGCACGTGAGGAAGTGGATAGAGCACATAGCGGAAAGTGAAGATTTGGAGATAACAGAGGATGCTATGGAGATGCTCGTCAGGGTCTCCGACGGCGACCTCAGAAGGGCCACCAACCTGCTGCAGATATCGGGGTCAACCACCGATCAGATAACAGAAGACATAGTCATACAGTCGGCCAACGTCGCTAAACCCGGGGAGATAAAAGAGATGATAAAGGTGGCCGCCGATGGCGAGTTCATGGAGGCTAGGGACATGCTGGACGACCTACTGATAGAGTACGGGCTCTCGGGGAACGATATAATCAAGCAGATCCACAGGGAGATCTACAACATACCCATGGATAACCAGAAGAGGATGAAGCTGGTGGACAGGATAGGCGAGGCCGAGTTCAGGATGGTCGAGGGCTCCAACGAGAGGATCCAACTGGAGTCCCTGTTAGCCCATTTCGGCAAGTAGATCATTCTCCATATATCTTGACTATTATCTCCCTTTCTCGAGACGGGACATCCATATCACACAGTATTATCTGTTGCCAGGTACCGAGTTCCAGCTTAGCGTTGGTTATCGGGGCGGTGAAATCCTGGCCGATGAACGACGCCCGGATATGGGAATGCCCGTTGCCGTCGTGCCACTTCTCGTGATGCTTGTAGTATATATCCTTGGGGAAGAGCCTGTCTAGTGCCTCGGCTATGTCGTGCTGCAGACCCGACTCGTACTCGATGGTGGTTATAGCGGCGGTAGAGCCTGCGATAAAAAAGGTGGCCATCCCTTCTTTCACACCGCTCTGATCGACTATCTCCTGCCCCTGGTCGGTGATATTCTTTATATCCAGTCCCTTCGACGTACTCACACTGAACCGTCTATCTTTCACTGTCATGTTTGAAAGATAAAAGGGGAGGACTTAAAACTTTAGATGCTCCTGTAACCCGTAAAGAAAAATATTTTTATATTTCTTTTCAGTCCTCCATACGGCAATGTTTTCCTGTTTCCAGCCGTCCAAGCCAGGAAACAGTCAGAGGTGTTCAGCGTGGAAAAGAGCAAAAGACGGCTGGGACGGAACAGATGGTTCTGGATAGCAGTATTCACGGTACTTTTCGCCCTCTCGATAGACTTCTGGTGGTGGTCTTCTGATGTGCTTCTCTTTGAATCCATCCCCCTCTGGGTCATCAGGATAATGATACTTCAGATCGGTCTGTCCATCACTATCGCACTCTTCGTCAAATACTACTGGAGGGAGGAACGATGACGATCACTTTCATCATCCTGGGGATAATAACTTCTTACCTGGCCATCACTCTTTTCTTGGGGGTCTACGGATACAAGATATCCAAGAAGACGGTCCAGGACTACTTCCTTGCCGACAGAAAAGTTGGTACTTTCGTCCTTTTCTTCACCCTTGCGGCCACCAACTTCAGCGCCTTCACTTTCCTGGGCTTCGCGGGTTCCGCCTATCACATGGGCTACGCTTTCTACGGCCTCATGGCCTTTGGGACCTCCTTCATGGCCCTCTCCTTTTACATCATAGGGAGAAAGGTGTGGAAATTGGGGAAAAAGAAGGGCTACGTGACGCCCCCGGAACTCATAGGAAAGGAATCTGGGAGTTATACGCTGCGCCTCCTCTTCATGGGGGTGATGGTGGTTTTCACTTTACCGTACCTGGCCGTACAGCCCATGAGCGCAGGATACGTCCTGAGCGCCCTGACCGGCGGTACCATACCGTATTTCTACGGAGCGGTCTTCCTGACGGTCTTCATCATCATCTATGTCTTCCTAGGAGGCATGAGGACCATAGCTTGGACAGACGTGCTGCAGGGACTCATGATGATCTTCTTGCTGTTGATAGCGGTGGCGGTAATCGCCGTGAACCTGGGAGGCCTGGGGGCGGCACATCAGCAGGCGAAAGCTGTGGAGCCGGCGCTGTTCATACGCTCCCAGAGTATCACGCTGAAGATATGGTTCAGCTATGCTGTGCTGTGGTCTCTCTGTGATCCCATGTTCCCACAGCTCTTCCAGCGCTTCTTCGTTTCGAAGAGTGAAAAAGGTCTTCAGAGGGCTACCGTGATATATCCCCTGGTGATAGCTTTCCTCTTCCTTTTACCGGTCATGATCGGTGTCATGGGCAGAGGAGCTATACCTGGTTTGGTAGGTAAGGAGGCCGACAGTATCTTACCGATGATGCTAGAGCGCTACAGCCCGGTGTGGCTTTCGGCCCTCATAATGTCTGGCGGTTTCGCGGCTTTCATGTCCACCGCCGACAGCCAGTTGTTGACCATGAGTTCCATGTTCACCCGGGATGTCTATCACCCCCTCTTCTCGGATGGAGGGGAAAGGGACTACGGGATCGGTCACCTGATGGTAGTCGTTCTTGCCATCATCGGGCTGGCCATAGCCTACGACCCTCCGGCGTCCATATTCACCATAGTGACATGGGCCTTCACGGGCCTGGCTGTTCTATATCCAGTGACCGTAGGTGTCCTCTACTGGGACGCAGATCATCGTGCCTCCATCCTGTCCATCTTAACGGGGATGCTGATGGTCGTTCTCTTTCATATAAATGTTATACCGTCCTTCGGTTTCCTGCCGGCCATGGTCATCGTAGCCGCCTCTTCCTCGGTGCTCTTCTTCTCCCATCACCTGTTCAAACGCTTCTAGGACCGCGTTAATTTTATCATTGAAAACGTACATACAACGGCGATGTTCGGAGAGCCCGATATACCGACGATAGAGGTGGCCAGGAAGAGGGTCAAGAGGAGGAACAAGGTCTTTTTGCTGTTGTCTTCTATATTCCTCTTTTTTCTCTTCCTGGCTATATACAATATTATAGATATAGAGAACCTTACCTTCACACATCCCCTGTTCCGAAACTGGCTGTTGTACACCCTGATCTCATTCATCGTACTGACCTTACTAGCCAGGAAGATGCTGGACCTGCTCCAGATGCGGTGGGGAAATCTGGAGAAGAGAGAAGATAAAGAAAGGATAGGTGGGTTCACCGTGGGGAAGATAAAGAACTACACACAGAAGATCGCCGATGAAATGGATATCGGCGGTGAAAAGGTTCAGGTCTGCACCATGGACTCCACGGTACCAAACGCCTTCGGTCTTCTCTGGAGGAACCTGATATGCCTGGATGAGTCATGGCTGAGACTGTTGGACGAGGAAGAGCTTAAGGCTCTCATCTCCCACGAGCTTTATCATCTCAAGCTGAAGAGGACCAGACCCATGTTCGGTCATCCACATATGATGAGATTCGTCTTTATCGTCGAGGTCCTACTCGTGATGGCTATCATCACCTTCAACGGATTATTCCAGAGTTATACCGAGATAGTGATATCCATCTTCGTCTTCCAGTGGATCAATACCTTCTTCTTCATCGCCCCAATGAAATCATCCAGGGCCGAAGAACATCTCTGCGATTGGAGTGCCCTTAGGTACACCGGTGTAGAGGGCGCACTCAACCTGATGCTTAAGCTGGGCCAGCGGTACGAGGCTATCCAGGTGATCCACGAGGCGATAAAGGAGAAGAAAAAGGAGTACAGCATCCCGCTCAGGGATTACTCCGAGCTGCAGAAAAGAATAGACCAGAATCTCGAGAGGGATAAGATGACGGAGCAGGGGATAAAGGAGACGGTCTACAGGACCATAGAAAATATGGCCGATGAGGAGGGATGGAGGGCCCCGCTGATCAATCTCCCTTCACTTGGCCTCGATAGACTGTCAAGGGCCACTAAAAAGCACAAGATCGACTGGCTCCAGTACGACGACCATATCCGCGATTTCAAGCTGGATAAAAAAGAGGCCAAAAGGTTCGTCCAGGACATTCGGGGAGATGATAAAAGCTTTCTATTCGATGCACCTATAGACTCTCATCGAGACTCACACGGCACCCATCCGACTATTAAGCAGAGGGTATTGTTCTTATGGAAGAACTACAAGCTGAGAAGTGGAAGCCGTTAGGAATCCCTAAATTCGTCAACTAACTCCTTCACCCTTTCCTCCTCAACCGGAGCGGTGGTTTCACCCTTCTCTTTGAAGGCCGTACCCACGATGGCTCCGTCGGCCAGTTTCAGCATCTCTTTCCCTTCTTTTTTCAGACCGGAGCCGATAAGAACGGGAGTGTTCACAACGCTCTTCACCTTCTCGAGTTCCTCTCTATCAACCGCCTCTCCCGTCCTACTCCCACTCACGATGATCGCATCGGCTTGACCCCTTTCCACAGCATCTCTGGCAGCCTCGCTTATTTCTTCTGGAAATAAGGTTTTACCGTGCTTGACATGAACGTCTGCGAATATATCAATATCCATATCGTTCTTGGAGATATACCTCTGGATCTTCCCGGCCTGACCCTCGATGATGCCCTGGTCGGTGAAAACCACGCCTGTGTAGACGTTGATCCTGATGAAAGCTAGAGAACAGCTGATCGCCACTTCAAGCGCCCCCCTCCAATCGTTCCTTAGCACGTTCACACCCATGGGCAGGTCCTGATTCTTTTTAATGACATCGCAGACCTCTTTCATCCCCTCAACGGTCTCTTCTCTCACCGTCTTGAGATATGGTACATCTCCGTAATTTTCTATCAGCAGCCCGTCGACCCCTCCATCGACCAGCTTCTCCGCATCTCTTTTCGCCCTCTTCAAAACGCGGTCCATGCCCTTGTACTCGGGACTGCTAGGAAGAGGCAACAGGTGAACCACCCCTATGATGGGTTTCTTCTTTTCGAAAGGTTCCATGGGATAAAAAAGTAGAAAATGGTATTTATCTTTTCGCGGTTTTGGTCTTCTGGTATTTGTAAGCAGTATAGGTGCACAGCAGAGCCATCATGCCAGCAACGGAGTAAGCCAGGTACGGCAGTTGATCTTCAACGGCAGAAAAATTGGACATCCGCACTGTGAGGGAAGTGAAGTTGATTGGGGCGAGATAGCGGCTCGTGGAGAAATGGGCGTACCTACCGTAGTTCTTGTACTGGATGAAGTGTATATTGAAAGGAACGATGAGTTCCTGGATGCCCAGGGCCTTCCTCTTCAGTTCGATCTCGTAGACGTACGAGTCGTCCCTCCTGGTCACATCCCATTCGGCCTTCGAGGATGAGTTCTCAGTGATCTCTATACCAAAATCCTGGAAGCGCCATCTAGACGTCACGCCCTTTTCTATAAAAGTGAGATGGCCATCAGAATAACTCCAGCTCGAGTTTTCCACCGGTTCGAAGTGGATCGCCAGTAGATCGACCCTTTTGATAACCCCCTCCTCGTATTCTGGATACACGGGAGTTGAGTCCTCCACTTCCAACCCGATATACAGCGTTGATTCCGTATTCTTTAGACGAAGGTCGAAACCGTTGGCGAACTTGTACCTCTTAGCATCACGCCACTCCCCGGGTGACATCACCCCGTCTAGAGTGGGCTCCGAGACGGCCCTGTGGGCCACTAGGTTTTTCAGCACGTCGCCGCCGGCGCTCCCTCCATGTATAAGGACCCCGAGCATGCATATGGCCAGCAGTGAGGATATGATCTTGGCTCTCATGGTCGCTCTCTATTCATATCTTCTTCTCCTTTTAAACTATCGCCCTCTTGCCTGGGAAACCTCACCTCGTATCTTCTCTGCGGTGAGGGTGAGATATGCAGTTCTACTCCCCTCTTCATCGAGTAGTACTTCCTTCTTCCCTCAATCCTGGAAGATACGATACCGTTCTCTTCCAGCACCTGAAGATGGTGTTTGGCCGTCTTTCCGTCCATTCCCACCTGATCCATTATCTCCGACACGTACATGTCCCTTCTAGACAGAACCTTGAGTATCTGCAGCCTGGCCTTGGAGCCCAATATCTTAAGCGGTTCTCGGGGAGCGTTCATGCTTTCACCTCTTGCAAGTATAATTTTCCTAAGAATCTTTATATGTAATAATTTTTTTGACCGAAATGGTGTAAAACATGCCCGAGATACCGAGTGAAGGATCGGATGAAAAGAAGGTGATCACCGAAGGAGACCTGGAACATGAAGTCTACCTGAACAGGGAACAGACAGCAGAATTCCTCATAGCCCTAGGTGAACAGATGAAGGAAGGCGATGAGGTAACAGTGGAAACGGGAGACTGGAGGATACCTTTCAAGTTCAGAGAGCCGATAGAACTAGAGATCGATTTCGAGGGATACGGCGAGAGAGAACTGGAGATAGAACTGGAGATGAAAGGGAAAAGGGAAGACGAAGCACCCCAGGTCTCCTGAAAACCTTTTTTTATTATTTTTGAGAATATTTGGCGAAAAATATATATCATTCCCTTCAGATATTTATCCGGAGGAAAATGATATGATTAAACATCTTCCTACCGGAAGAAAGATTTGTATTATAATCGTGGGACTTTTAGTAATAAGTGGTTTGACAGTCGGATTCGCAGCGATAGAAGGACATAATGAAGAGTTGAAGCCAGAGAAAACCGATAAAAAGCTTGAGGAAAAAGATATTTCTCAAGTAGATAAAAAGGAAAAACTGCTAAAGGACGGAGATTATATTCAAGAGATACAGAAAGAGATACCATCGCCCCCAGAGATAAAGGAGATTAAAACTGATAGAAAAATAGATTCTGATAAAAACATTGATTCTGCACCCAGAGCAGGAAACACCCTGTGGGTGGACAACACCGATATGGTCTCATACAACAAGACCAAGTATGCAGTCCAGAACGCTACCGATGGAGACACTATCAAGGTAAATGGCACGGGGGTCCAGTACGAAGAAAGTTTCAATGTGAATAACAATAATCTTCTGATTCAGGGGAGAAAGATCGGAAATGGCATGCCCACGATCAACTGCACAGGCTCGGGCTATCTCGAATTCAGGGGAAATGGAAACAACCTGACTAACTTCAACGTGATAAACGGTTCAGATTACAATATCCTTATAATGTTTGGAGACGATAATCAGATATTCGGTAATGGCAATATCACTGGAAGTTCCTATACCATCGTTGTATATGGTGGTTCGAACAACATTATCTCTAGAAACAAAAAAATAACCAACACAGACTATGGCGTACTTAACTACGCTGCAACCAATACCACAATATCCAACAATCAAAATATAACCAACACAGACTATGGCGTGTTTAACTACGATTCAACCAATACCACAATATCCAACAATCAAAATATAATAAACAATACCTATATGGGGATCTTCGATTATCAAAGTGAAAATACCACCGTTTCTTTCAACCATTATATCGATGACAACCAGTTTGGGGTGTTACTATACGAGTGTAAAAATACCACCATCAAAGAGAACCATGTAATGAGGAACAGGGATGGGATATACACTATCTCCTCTTCACACATAGAGATATCAAATAATAATATTGCCGACCATCGGATGGGATTGTACATGCACTCTACCAACCACACTATCGTCACTGACAACACATTCCAGGACGACAGTATAATGATGAGGGGAGACCATATCATGAACTGGTATTCCCACACGTTCAGCGGAAATACGGCTAACGGTGATGACATCTATTACTTCAAGAATCAAACTGGTTCTCTAACCTATACCAACCCAGGGGAGATCATCCTGGCCAACTGTTCCGAAGTAAATCCAAGTAATGTCCAGATATCCGACGTAGATGGCGGTATAGTGGGTGGTTTTTCAGAAGAGGTCAGGATCACTAACAGTAATGTCTCTCATAGTACAGTTGGGGTGTACCTAGAGCACTCTTCGTACAGTGATGTGATGCAGTCTTCCTTCTACAATAACTCGGATGGAATTAGGACTGCAGATGGTACGAACTACATAAATATTTCAGACAATCCAGAGATAAAAGATAACCAAGATGGTGTTGTCCTTTACGGAAACAGGTCTAAAGTGCGAAAGAACAGCTTCTATGGAAACAACATATCGGTTCGGATACGGTCCTATTTTTATGCAGATCCATCAAATTCCATAATCAATAATACGATAAGGAAAGGTGTGAACGGTATCTACCTCGATGGTTCATATAATAATACCGTAAAATACAATGAAGTGAGTAACAACACGAAGGGTTTCAACTTGACCAATATAAACGATGACCCAACTTATGATGAGAATCTGTTCCATCACAACGACATAATCCAGAATACCTATCAGGTCTATTCCTCCGATAACTCATCCTATAACTGCTCATGGAACACCACAGGCAGCTCAGGCACCGACGGAAGGGGAAATTACTGGAGTGACTATACCGGCTCGGATACCGACGGCGACGGCATAGGTGATACTAAGACGCCGTGGCCAGATACGGACATGGGGAATGGATACTACAATCTAGATCACTTCCCCCTGGTCGAACCGTCCGACGGCGGTGGAGGGGACACTACGCCACCCACAGTCAATAGAACTGACCCAGCGGATGATTCATCTGGTGTGAAGTTAACCAAAAATATCCTCGTGGAATTCAATGAATCTATCAACACTTCTACGTTTGAATTTGTAGCGGATCCAGATCCCGGCGGATGGGGTGAAATGTGGAGCAGTAACAACACCACTGTGACTCTCTCCCACGATATCTTCTCTCCCACTACGGAATATACCATCAATATCACCGGGGCCGAGGATGAAGCAGGGAATCAACTTGACGGCGACGGCGATGGGGTCGGTGGGGATAACTACTCGTTCAATTTCACCACCGAATCGAACGATGCCCCTACCTCAGAGGTCGATGATCTACCCTCATCGAAGACCCATGCTGAATTCGAGATAGGCTACAGCGCCCAGGACGATTACGGCCTCTCCTCCATAACACTCTACTACCGGTACAATGACCAGAGCTGGGAAGAGGCATCGACCGACGATTCTATCTCGGGCACCTCCGTATCGTCTTCATTCATGTTCAATACCACTGACTACAACGGCGACGGACACTATGAGTTCTATTCACTTGCCCGAGATACATTCGATAAAGAAGAAAACAAGGACCCGCTGGTCGAGGCGGAGACTGTAGTGGATACCGTACCTCCATCCATAATTGATATGTCACCGGGTGAGGGCAAGGAAGAGGTGAGCGTCGATTCGGAGTTAACGGTGGAATTCAGTGAAGAGATGGACAGATCATCCGTAACCATCACGGTTTCTTCAGGAGACGAAGAAGTCCAAGGGACTACGGAATTTAACGAGAACGGGACCAAGATGGCCTTCAAGCCCAAGGAAGAATTAGATCACGATACGAACTACAATGTAACGGTGAGTGGAGAGGATATGCACGGGAACAGCATGAATAAAGAGTGGTCTTTCACCACGGAAAAGAAAGGCCTAGCCGGGATCCCATGGTGGGTACTTATCCTCATCGCCGCGGTGGTGATCGGCGGGATAATCGTCGCACTAGCGATGAAAAGAAGAAAGGGTGAGGAGTTCGAGGAACCCTATCGAGAAGAAGGTGGACCAAGAGAACCTCCAGAAGAAGGATATGGTGAAGAGAGCGGGGGTGTAGAAGAGAGAGGATGGGAGGAAGAGTACGAAGGAGAGTTCTAAAAACCCTTTTCCTTTTATTTATAGACAAATTTTATATGTACGAAGTATTCACCGCCCCTAGATGTTAGACTACCTCTCTTCAAAGATGGTTTGGATCGTGGCCGCTATTTTACTGACAGCTTCCATGATAGGCGTTTACCAGTGGCACAGGAACTCGATGGAAGAACTGGCCCTGGAGGAGAGGGCAGAGGGGTTTGCAGATATAGTGAACGAACTATCAACCGTTGAAGGGGAGTTCAAGGGTTTAGTTTCTTACAACGAGAGCAGGAGGGCGGAGTTCTACGCACCTGGAACTATAAACGGTAAGACTTACACGCTGAATATTACGAACTCTGGTATGTACCTTCTACACGAGGACAGGAAGGTTTTCCGTGAATTCAATCAAGGCGTTCACCTGTTCAACCCACTGTTCTTGACAGAGAACGTATCCAACAGTATTCTACATCAGATGAACAACCGTTCAACGTACATCAAGATGAGGAGTGGGCAGGACT
>JAHENW010000069.1 GCA_018610025.1 Thermoplasmatota archaeon | reverse complement strand
TCATCACCATACCATTTCTTTATTTCTTCCTCGGAGGCATTATCTAGAACCAGATCGGCCAGAACAGGCCTCTTTTCATCATAAAAGGCCTTCCAGGGATCTTCAGTTCCGACGACATCCTCCTTAGAAATCCCGGTCAAGTTTTCACACGCTTTATTCCAGTGAGTCACTTTATGATCTTTATCGACCACGAATAACGGCACAGAACTCCCTTCTAGTATCTGAGACAACCAATTTTTCGTCCCTTTTAATTTACTTTCCTTCTCTTTCCTGTCACTTATATCCTCGACGAAGGCGAATTCATATTCCTTTCCTCGAAATTCTAGATAATGACTGGTTATCTCTACAGGATATCTCTCGCCTCCCTTGGTTTCGTGTTCGGATTCAAAGATCAGTACGCCCTCATCCTTCAACTTCTTCCACCGCTCTCCTCTTATATCCTTACCGTGATTCGAATCTATATCCCAGACCCGCATACCCTCCAGTTCTTCTTTGGAATAGTCCAGGCTTTCGGCCGCGGTCTCGTTTACATATGTAAATTTTCCATCTGGTGTGATCCAAAATATTTCTCGATTCGCCTTATCTACTGAATATTTGGTCAACTTCAAAACCTCTTCTGCAGTGTGATACTTTACCTCCTGGTCTATCGCCTCTAACAACACCTCATACTGAGATTTAGGATCTCCACCTTTCTGGATATATCTGTTCGCTCCTAAATTCAGCGCCTCCATGGCCACCTCTTCTCTACCCTTGCCGGTGAACATTATGAATGGGATCTCATTCTCCCTTTCTTCTTTAAGCTCTTCTAAGAACTCCAATCCATCTGTGCCAGGCATCTTGTAATCTGAAACTATTATGTCGAAATCCTTTTCATCTATCATCTTTAGAGCTTTCTCGACGGAGGAAGCTGTCTGAACTTCTATTTCCTCGTCTATCCTCTCCAGAAATATTTCTGATTGTTTCAATATTGATCTATCATCGTCAACAAGAAGTGTCTTTATCGACATTTTCTCATCACACACCTGCACCCTTCGATATTATGAAAGAATAATAAGTATATAAAACCTTTACATATTTATGATAGATCAACCTCCTAAAGTCAACCTAACATCAAACCTTGCACCACCTAACTCTGAGTCCTTCGCCTCGATACTACCACCATAGCTCTCAAGAAGCATCTTGACGATGAACATACCTAGACCTGTACCCCTCTCCTCACTTGTGGTGTATCCTCTATCGAATATCTTATCTTTCTCATCATCAGGGATACCTGTTCCGTCGTCCTCAACGGTACATACGAACTCATCATCGCCGATCTCACCGCGGATCCGTATCTTTTCTCCATTTGAATGGTATACCGAGTTCTCTATGAGGTTCGAGAACACTTCTTTCAGCAGTTCACCACCTTCCACTTCGCACTCCGTGGACGGGGACTCCAGCTCGATCTTCATACCTTCATCTTGAACCAAGTCTTCGGCCGAATCCACCGCATCCTTTATGGTCTGAACGATATCCACAGCCTCACTTTCCTCCTGTTGAGCGCTCATCAGGAGCCCCACCTTCTCTATGAGATTCACGCTCTCCCTGTTCCCTTTTATAGCTTTCTCTACATATCCCTCAGCATCTTCGGTAAGGTCCTCTTCGCTAAGCATCTGAAGGTAGCCCTGGACCACCTGTACTTTGTTCTTTATATCGTGTCTGAGCAGGGTGTGAAGGAACTCCTCCCTCTCCTGCGCCTCTTTCCTTTCCGTTATATCCGTGACCACACCGATGGTACCACCGTATTCTCCATCTGCGTTCCTAAACGGTGAACCGTAAATCAGCACGTTGATGACCTCACCGTTCTTCTTTATCAACTGACTTTCATAAACGCTGGTTTCACCTTCTTTTCGTATCTTTGTTTCCTCTTCAAACTTCTCCATCTCTTCTTCTGGTGATATCTCCGCTAGGTTCTTCCCCTCCAACTCCTCTTTCTCATAACCCAACATCTCGGCGAACCTTTCATTGACGAAAGTGAGGTTATCATCGAAGTCAGTTATTCCGATACCTGCGAAGGATGTCTCAACCAATGTTCTGTACCTTTCTTCGCTCTCTTTAACAGCCCTAACAGCCTTCAACCTGTTGATCGATTCTGTAACGTAGGAAATGAACAATTCGGCCAGTTCTAAATCCTTTTCATCGTAGTAATTCTTCTCATAAGAAAGTGCCTGGAACACCCCTGTATCGCCCATGGGCACACTGATGGCAGACCTGAATTCACTGTCTGTCGGCTTCGCTTCTTCTTCCCTCTCTATATCACCAATGAGATACGATTCTTTATCTCTAAAACTCTTTCCCGCTATCCCCTCATCTATCGGCATCGAATACCCTTCCTCTACAAGGTCTTTCTTGGTGCTCGCCTTAATCACCAGTTCCCCATCCTCCTCTATCTCCACGCTGCACACATCGAAATCGAGGATGTTCCTAGCGGTGTCGATCATCATCTCGTACAACTCTTCGGTACTCTCCGCGTCTTCTATCTTGGGGGCGATCTCATAGAGTTGTTTCAACTTCTGTTCGTTCTCTTTTAATTGATCCTCTACTTTCTTCCTCTCGGTTATATCTCTAACCACCGAGATGACCCGTTGCTCTCCCTCCAGTTCGAAAACATGGGAATGTATCTCCACCGGAACCTTCGTTCCGTCCTTTGCCTCATGGATCATCTCGAATCTAATTTCACCCTCATCCAAAAGTTCATCCATCACCTCGGGTAACTCTCCAGCTTTCTCCGATGCATCGATGTCACGAGGAGACATCCCCATGAACTCTTCTCTAGAGTAACCCAACATCTCTGTAGCCACGTCGTTCACTTCGATGAACTCACCCGGCATCCCTTCTTCGTCCAGTTCATGGATATATATGGCATCGTTAGCGTTGTTGAATATCTCTTTGAATTTTTTTCTCTCTTTCTTTAACACAAGTTCCTTCTCCTTCCTCTCAGTGATATCCCTCCCAGAACTCAATGTTCCTATCACCTCCCCGTCTTCATCCCTTATGATATTATTACGCCATTCGATCACCTTCTCTTCTCCATCTTTGGTCATCACAGAGTTCTCGTGATATTCCTCTACAGTTTCCCCACTCTCGATGAAGTCCTCATGCATCTTCCGGAGCTCTCCCCTCCTTTCTTCCGGAATGAAATTCTCGAACCAGTCCTCACCAATGATCTCTTCTTTTTCACATCCCAACACCTCACAGGCTTTTCTGTTCACCTGGATCACTTCGCCTGAAGGATCGATGGTCACCATGATAACTTCGGCGGTGTTCAGATATCGCTGAGCTCTGTCTCTTTCCTTCTCCAATTCCTTTTCCATCTCTTTCCTTTCAGTTATATCGATCATTATACCTTCAAGGTACTCTTCTTCGCCTGAATCCACCGCTCCACCTTGTTCCCAGACCCATTTTTCTTCACCGTTCGATGTTTTGATACGGTACTCTATCTCAAAAGGTTCATC
>JAHENW010000068.1 GCA_018610025.1 Thermoplasmatota archaeon | reverse complement strand
GGGCAATACCGCTGGATGAAGATGAAGTGACCTTCACAAGAAGGGTGAAAAAATCGGATAACCAGCAGGGCTACAACTCCTATTTCTACGTGAACGGGCGCTCTTCCTCACTAACAGAATTCCAAGACCTGCTTGCCCACGCCAGGATAAACCCTGACGGTTACAACATCGTCCAGCAGGGCGACATCGCGAAGATAGTCGAGATGAGTGATTATGAAAGAAGGAAGATAATGGACGATATAGCGGGGATTAGTAAGTACGATGAGGAGATAGAGGAGGCCGAAGAGAAGAAGGAACAGGTCAATGATGATTTGGGAAAAATAAACATAATACTAGATGAGCTTTCGACACAGGTCGAAGAACTGGAAGAAGACAGGTCTGAGGCTCTCAAGTACCAGGAGCTGTCAGACAAGGTTTCAGAAGCGAAAGAAAAGAAGACATGGAAGACCCTGAAGAAGACGGAGAAGACCATATCATCCATACAAGAAGAATTGGACGAGAGTCAGGAGAAGATCGAGGAGATAGAGGAGAAGAAGGAAGAGAAAAGGGAGGAAATAGAGGAGTTAGAAGAGGAGATAGAAGAACTAGAGGAAAAACTGGACGATATGGGGGGCGAGGAGAGCAAGGAACTTCAAGAGAGGATAAACGAGATAAGACTTGAGAAAGGGAGAGCAGAGGACAAGAAAGACGACGCTGAATATCAGATAAAAGTGAATAAAGAGAAGCGGGAGAGGTTGAAGGAAGAGCTGGGTGAGAAAAAGGAAGAACTCACGGAGATAAAACAGGAGATAAAGGAAACAAAGGACGAAAAAGAGGAAGCGGAAGAAGAGCTCTCAGATACTGAGGATGAGATAGAGGAGATAAAGGAGAAGCAGTCTGAATCCGACGATCGGATAACGGAGTTGAGGAAGAAGGGGGTCCAGAAAAAGAAGAAGATCGACGAGAAGAACGACAAGCTCTCCGAGAAGAGCCTAGAACTCGATAGAAAAAAGGAGAAACTGGATCGCCTTTCAGAAGATATCTCGGAGATAGAAGAAGAGAAGGAAGGGCTTGAGTTCGAAAAGAAGGATGCCAAATGGCAGTTGGATGAGTTGAAGGAGGAGAACAGTGAGAAAGAGGAGAACCTGGAAGAACTGAAAGAGGAATTTCACTCTAAAAAACAGAAGGAGGAGGATCTGAGAGACGACAGGGACGATCTTGAAGATAGGGTGAACAGGTTAGAAAGGAAATACAATCAGCTGAAGGCACAGGAAGAAGCCGCCGAATCCGTGAGGAAGGGGTACAATAGGGCGGTATCGACGGTTTTAGAAGAGAGAGATAAAGGTAAGCTGGAGGGAGTCCACGGTACGATTGCAGAACTGGCCGAAGTGGATGACGAATACGAGACCGCCCTTCAAGTCGCTGCTGGAGGAAGGATGCAGTCGATAGTGGTCGATGATGACGAAGTTGCATCCCGGGCGATCAAACATCTGAAGAAGAACAACGCTGGCAGGGCGACGTTTTTACCGCTGAACAAGATGAGAAAGGGGCGACCTAAAGGAAAGGCTCTCAAGGCTGTCAAGGACGACAATGCAGTGGACTTCGCCATAGAACTCGTGGACTACGATGAGGAATACGAGAACGTCTTCTGGTACGTATTCCAGGATACCGTGGTCATGAAGGACATCGATTCTGCCAGAGAGCTCATGGGAGGGGTCAGGATGGTCACCCTGGACGGAGAGAAGATCCAGAAGAGCGGGGCCATGGTCGGCGGCACGTTGAAGAAGAACATGATCGGATTCAGCGCCCCGGACAGAGGAAAACTGGACAGGGTCGGGAAGGAACTCAAACAGACGAAAGACAATCTCGAAAAGGTGAGGTCTGAACTGAAATCTGTACAGGACGAGATACAGGAGATACAGGACGAGATGAGGGAGTTGAAAGCCGAAGGGGGCAGCCAGGAGCAGAAGGAACTCGAAGGCCAGGTGAGCAGACTTGAGAAGAAGATCGAGAAGAAAGAAGAAGCGTTGGAGGAGAAAAGGGAAGAGAAAGAAGAGGTCGAGGAGAAGGTAGAGAAATTGGAGGATGTCGTCGAGAATCTAGAGGATAAGATAGAGCGGCTCAAGAACGAGAGAGAGGAACTGTCCAACAAGATAAAAGACATGAGCCCAGAGGAACTGTCATCCAAGCTCCAAGAACTGCAGAATCAGGAAGTAAAATTGAACAAGAGGATAAACAAGCTCGATGCCGAAATAGAGAAGAAGGAGAACAAGCGGGACCAGCTGCAGGAAGAAATAGAGAAGTGCAAAGAGGAACGGGAAGAACTGAAGGAGGATATAGAGGAGAACGAATCCTTGATCAAGAAGAAGAATAAGGTGATCGAGGAGAAAGATAATGAACTCTCTGGCCTGGAGAAAAGGCAGAACAATCTGGATGACGAGCTGGGTGAATTGAGGGAGAAGAGGGACGAGAAGAAGGAGAAGAAGCTCAGCCTCGAACACGAGATAGACAGCTTGGATTCAGAAAAGGAGGCCAAGAAGGAGTATATAATCACCCAGAAACAGAAATTGGAATCGCATGAAGAGACTTTAGAGGAACTGAAAGAAGACCTTGATGACGACGTAGATTACTCTGGTGAGGAACTCCCTAGCATGAAGGAGTTGAAGCACACCATCAAGAGGGGAGAGGAGAAGATGAAGGACCTAGAACCGGTGAACATGAGGGCTTTGGACGATTATAATGAGAAGAAAGAGAGGATGGAGAACCGGCAGGAGGAGTATAGAGAACTGGAGGAGCGTAGAGAAGAGTTGAACAACCTGATAGATGAGCTGGACGAGAAGAAGAAAGAAGGACTGATGGAAGTAAAGGGCGAGATAAATGAGAATTTCAAGGAGGTCTATACCGAACTGTCCGGCGGTGGTGAGGCACATCTAGAAATCGAGAACCCAGAATCTCCCTTCGAGGGAGGTTTGATAATAAAGGCAAGACCGCCGGGTAAGAAGGTACACAGGATCGAGGCCCTCTCGGGAGGAGAGAAAGGTCTGGTGTCCATGGCGTTCATC
>JAHENW010000067.1 GCA_018610025.1 Thermoplasmatota archaeon | reverse complement strand
TGAAAAGATAATACTTCTTGACAGGTCGAGGAAGCGCTCTTCGTTCCTGAAGGCCAGGTACAAAAGCGAGGATGTGATCAAAAACAGCGTGAATGTTTTGATGGGATCCAGAATGAAAGCAGAGGAGCCTGCTCCGAGGAACGAAACAATAGCCCAACGCTTAGCGTGCCAGATCGAGAGTTTGTTTCTCTCTGCGTTCTCTTTTTTATATATGTACCAGATAAAGGAAGAGAAACAGCCCATGAAGAAACCGATGGTGAATATGAAGAAAACGTAGGGCAGATGGAAAACAAAGGCGGGATTTAGGGCCCATCCGCTGCTGTAGTCACTGTCGATGAGATGTAGAACGGCGCTTCCTAGAATGGCTGAAGAAGTGGTTAATAGTATGATAGATTTATTGAGAACGTTCATAACCCTTTTCAGATATTCCCTGCTCGAAACGTAGAGAGATATGAATAGTGAAACAGTCGAAAGGGCATAGAAGAACATTATCATGAACAAGGCTCTCTGCTGTTTGGCGAGTCCTTCGGCGAGTCCCACCTCGTTGGTTATTCCGACACTCTGGGGATATATCTGGGCGGTGGAGTAACCATGCTGAGAGAAGAAGGTATAGTATTTCAGATAGGGCTTCTGGGTGAACAGGTCTATAATGATAACAACTCCTCCTTCCCCGCTTCTCAGAAGACTCGATCCGATAACACTGATGAACCATATGACCAGCCAGACACCGAAACTGCCGAAGAAGATACTGCTTAATTTACCCATAATTTTCCCATAATCATTTTCTTTTATCAGCCTGGGTAGTTCGAGGATCCTCACTTTATAACTTATATAAACCACGCTGAATATAATGAGTGAGAATAGCATGAATCTCAAACCTGGGCTGACGTTCGGGTCTAGAAGTATATAAGAGGGGTTGATGAAGCGCAGTTTGTTGACGAAAGGTGTTCCGGTGGCGAAGTAGCTGTAGAGGTGAGCAAGTTCATAGCCGGAGAGACCGAAGATAAACCTGTCGATAAAGGGGGGTAGTGCAACGATCCAGAAACCAATGAGGATGATATTGTATACCTTTCTGAGTCTCTCACGGGTCGCAATCTTTATGACCAGAACTCCCAAAATTAGAACGGGGAAGTTGAACGCGGTGTGTTGTATGATAAGGTATAAGCTGAAGACAGGATATTCGAAGAAAATTGACTCACTGAAGGACCTTATTACTCCCAAAATCAGAAGATATATGAAAGCGGTTGTGATGGTGAACCTATCCCTCTCCATGAACTCGAACAGACTGGATACCGACAGCTCTTTATCCAAGACTTTGATCATATGGGAGCGGGTGATAAACCGATTGATATAATTTATCTTTTTCCACTCTAAAAATTATGAGAGAGTCTCTTGTACTTTTAGCCCAAAATTGAACCAAAACTTTATTAAACATATATTGATTTTTAGTATAACTAGAGGAGGAATTAATTTTATGGAGCAAGACAAGCAGTTTTTGACCTTTCTGGTCTGCTTGGTTTTAGTAGTCTCTTCTCTATCTGCGGCTATAGTTGTTTCAGCAGGAGGAGAGGAAGGCCAGATAATGTTGGTCAGAGACCGTGATGGAAAGGCGATATATTCATTACAGGAACGCGGTGTAAACGTTCTAGACCAATACAATAATTACATACTGGTAAAATGCACGAGTTCAGAGAAGGATATCCTAGAAGAGAAAGGAATCGAGGTAAAATCCCTACCTGCCCGGACTCAGCTATCTGTGAAGGGCTACAAGTTCGATATTGAACAGGGACAGCCGGATTTCGCTGACGAACTGAAGATCGATTCCTACGAGAAAGGAACCAATGGCATGTATATAGTTCACATGCTCGGTCCAGTGAACCCAGAATGGAGACAAACACTACAACAGAAGGGCGTAGAGATAATGACGTACGTTCCTAACTATGCCTACCAGGTAAGGATGACTCCTTCCATGAAGGAGGAAGTAAAAGCCCTTGATTTTGTCGACTGGGTTTCCCATTATCATCCAGGATACAAGATGTCCCAACAGCTGGAAACGGGCCCGATCGAAGTGGTTGTCCATAAATCTTCAACCACTGATGAGAGCTTGAAGGAACTTGCCGGTCATTTCGACGATCAAACTATGATCCGAAGAACAGGAAGTGGAGACTTCAGGCTAATAGGCGAAGTGTCAGATATCCAGACCGTCGAAGAGATGGCGAACGTTCTAGATGTTATATGGATAGATAATTACAGTCCACCAACATTACATGACGAGATAGGGATCCAGATCGCAGGCGGATATTTCGATAAGAACAACCCAGGAGATAGTCCGTACCGAGGACCGGGCGATCACGGAAGCCATGCGAACCAGCTTGGGTATGACGGAAGTAATGTCATGATCCAAGTAGCGGATACAGGGTTAGGTGACGGAACAACACCAGATGCAGGACACAGCGATTTCACGAATCGTGTTGCAGGCGGTACTGATATGGGTTCTACAGTCGACGGTTGGAACGACGGCCACGGCCACGGTACACACTGTTCCGGATTGGCAGCAGGCGATACCTATGGCGGCAATGGTGTAACATATGCTGGTTGGACCAATTTCTACACAGGTCAGGGGTCAGCTGACGGTGCGGAATTATGGGCCACCCAGATATTTGAAGATGACGGAAGCAGCGATATGCCCAGTACCGATTATGAGATCCCAGAGGATGGAAAACAGAACGGCGCTTATGTTTCATCCAACTCGTGGGGGGAGAGTAGAGGAGATAGTACCTATGAACCTAGCGACTCAGATTACGATCGGGCGGTAAGGGATGCAGACAGTTCTTCTAGCGGCGACCAGCCGATGAGCATAGTGGTAGCCGCAGGGAACAACGGAGATGGTTCGAGTACTCTCGGGAGTCCAGCGAATGCGAAGAATGTGATATCTGTGGGTTCCTCGAGAAATTACATGCCGGACTCTACCAACTACGGAAATTCTGGGTCTGATGTCACAAACATTGATTATGTATCCGATTTCAGCTCTAGAGGACCAGAAAGCGACGGAAGGATAAAACCTGATGTGACCGCTCCAGGTGAAACAACCTTGTCCACGAGCACCCCGGCAAATGTTGACAATCTGTACGGCCTCTATTCGGAGGACAGCAGGTACGAGTGGTGTTCAGGAACATCTCAGGCATGTCCAACTGTGGCAGGTGCCTCTGCAGTAGTAGCGGATTATTATGAAAGCACGTACGGTTCGCTGCCTAGTCCGGCGATGATAAAGGCGCTCATAATAAATGCAGCTCAGGACATGGACGATGCCGATGGTAATACGGATGCGATACCCAACTACGATGAAGGATGGGGTAGAACGTTCTTACCTCCGATCGTGGATCAGAACAAATATCCAGATTGGATGGTATATGATAGACCTTCTCAGATGCAGACCGGAGATATAGATTCTTATAATATAGAAGTACAAGATACCAGCAAACCGTTGAATGTAAGTATGGTTTATACAGACAACGAAGCTGTAGAAGGAGACAATCCAACCTTAAAGAATGATCTACATCTGAGAGTCACAGACCCCAGCGGTAATGTATGGTACGGTAACGCATTCAGCGGCGGTATGTCCGTCTCAGGCAGCGGAAACATAAACGGTGACTGGGATACTGACGGAGATGATAACGACGATAGAAACAATCTGGAGAACGTGTTTATATCCACCGCAGATCTTGAATCCGGAACATATACGGTGGAAGTGGAAGCTTTGGATGTACCTGAAGACGGGATACCCGAAACAGCCGCTACCGATCAGGACTACGCTCTGGCGATGTACAATGCCCAGACACCATCGGGCAACACAGCACCAGACGCACCGACGAATCCAGATCCAGCCGATGGGGAGACAGGAGTGATGACCGACACCACCTTGAGTGTTGATGTATCTGACCCCGATGGAGACAAGATGGACGTATCTTTCTACAATGCCTCGGACGATAGTTTAATCGGTACGGAAAACAATGTCCAAAGCGGAAACAAGGCCTCTGTTGGCTGGTCTAACCTCGCATACGACTATGATTACTCTTGGTATGCCGTGGCAGATGACGGCACCGATACGACCCGATCGAATACCTGGATCTTCCATACGGTGTTGCCGTCCATGGACATCTCGTTGTACTCAGGCGGAAACAGAGAAGGTTGGAACTTCGTCTCCTATAAACTGATCAACCAGACCGAGGTTGAAGGACTCCTCAATGACACTGATTATGGAATCAGGGGCAGTTACGATAAGGTCATGTATTACGACGCCTCCGGAAACGGTTGGCAGACCTTTACGCCCGATAGAGGTAGCCATTACAACAGTATAGGTACGTGGAACAATGAGATGGGTATATGGATACACATGACCGCTGATGACACGTTGACCATCAACGGCAGTAGACCTTCGAGCACAACGATAACATTACAGCCTGGTTGGAACATGGTCGGTTATCCATCGAACGCAGATAGAACAGCCTCGAACACGCTGCCTGCTGCTGTGACGAAGATGGCGGTATTCGACTCATCGCAGGAATACAATCTGAACTATGTGAGCGATCTGACAACCGTAACTATGACAGCTGGAAATGGATACTGGGTTTACAACGGAGACTCTGCGTCCGTTGACTGGACTGTGAATTATACGTAGTTGACTGGACTGTGAATTATACGTAAAATCAAATAACAAACCCCTTACTTTTTTCTTAATTATTTTTACAATATCCACAGCGCCAAGACACCCATGAAGAGCAGAGGATATCGTGTGGTGATGAACCACTTCGGCATATTTTTAGCCCCTTTCTTACAGCTTTTCTCAAGGTCCTCTTTCCCCCCTACCTCATAAATCTCCTCACCGATTTTCAATATAAATGTGGTATTCACTATCCCCATCATTATAAAGATCAGGCTGCTGTAGGTATTGTAGGT
>JAHENW010000066.1 GCA_018610025.1 Thermoplasmatota archaeon | reverse complement strand
CTTACCCTATATCTTCCTAGCCGGTGTCTCCGTGTTCCTCCTCTTTCAGTTCTCGTCGCTCCTAGATGAGATGTCCAGTTTTAAGAGAGGGAAGGGAAGGGAAAAAAACTCTCCACTATCGACTGAAAACATCTCCATGTATCACTACAAACAGCTATGCTTTGGATACCTGATGAGTGGTCTATTCTTCAGTTTCATACTGGGATGGTACACATTTCTTATAGCCATAATATGGGCGGTGATTTCCTTCGTCTTCACCTATACTAAAAAAGATAGAGAAGTAGTAAAACTCACCCTCCTGTCTCTTTTTTCCTTCCTCTTCGCCTTCTACACCCCTGGGTTCTGGATAGCACAGGTCATGGAGTATTCTGGTGGAGAATTCACTGACATCCAAAGTTACCGTCTGATGAGGACTCCGGCTATGGATCTAGATATCCTCGTGATGTTAATTTGGATCGTCATCGTTGTTTACCTCTTGTATAATCTATCGAGTCTGCTGAGAGAGAGTGAGGGCGAGTCAAAGGAGGAGCTAGAGGGCGGGCTTAAGGTGGTCTTACAAAATGCCTCAGACTTAAAAGTCTGCCTTCTACTTTTACTGCTCTTCTCACTCCCGATCTACTATTTTCATTCTTTAGGAGATCTCCTCCTATTCGGCTCCTTGATGGTGGTGGTCCCACTGTATTACAAACTCTTCGATTCAAAGGCCATATTCGAGGGGACCTGTATACTTGCACTCCTGATATTCGCCCTGCGCTTCATTTTCATAGTATGAATCAGGATAAAGAGCTCGAGGGTTAGAAGGAATAAAAAAACAAAGAGGAAAAGGGTAAGGGGTTTTTGGTATATCTTTGGATTCGTTCTTTCTACTCTGTCTTCACCATTCACTTTCTTCTTCCGTTTCCTCGAAACCTTCTTCACCGAAGGTCTCTTCTCCTTCACCGGATCCTTCTTCCATTCCTGGTTCTTCTGGCCCGCCGGGTTCTTCGCCGAATGGCTCTTCACCGTAATATTCTTCCTCCTCAGAGCTTCTCTGTTTCAGGATCACTCCGATGAGGATGAAGATGATGATTATCGCTATCAGTAGAGGTATCAACCAGAAGTTGAAACCAACGGTGTCACTTAAGCCCTCTGTTGGTCCCGCCTCTCCGGTAGGTGCCTGTTCGACGGTGTACTCTACAATGTTTGTGTCAGTATTTCCTGCTCCATCCTCTGTGATTAGTTTTATCTGATATGTTCCATCGTCTTCGAACTCTACACCTGGCGATGCTCCGTGGTACGTTTTGGTCTTTCCATCGTAGGTGACTTCCCAGGTGTAATTCACGATGCCGATATTGTCCTTTGAACCCAGGCCGTTCAATACCAGTTTACTTCCACTTATCACTGTCTGGTCTTCTCCCGCATCCGCAGTGGGACTGATAACGTCCTCCACAGAGAGCGTCTTTACATCAGTAACATTCCGATTGCCTGATGTGTCCACAGCCATCAGTTTGTAATGAAGTTCCGTTGCTCCTTCTTGTAGGGTGGCTGTCTTTTCGAATATCTTTCCACCAGTGTTCTTCATGGTGACATTGCTCTTCGGAGACACATCGGTCCAATATACCATTCTTACCGTATCCACTTCTATATTATCACTAGCTTCGGCTTTAAATGTGAACTCTTCTCCCGTCTGTGGAGCGGTTCCACTATCATCTTTGAGAGAGGGCGAAGTTGTATCCGCTGAGACCTCTTCTTTCACTCTTATGTCCATGGTATCGGTGTCGCTGTTCCCCTCACCGTCTTCTACGGTCAGGGTAACGGTATAATTTCCTTTCTCATAGAAGGTGAACTGGGCTGTCTGCCCTGACAGCGTTTGGGTCGTGCCGTTGTAGTTGAAAGACCAGGTGAAAGAAGTTATTTCTATATTATCGCTCGATCCAGAGCCATCGAAAGTCACTGTCGTCCCTTGGCTTATAGTTCGATCACTTCCAGCCCATGCCTCAGGGGATATAACGTCCTGAACGTCTATCTCAGATTGACTCGTCTCTATCCAATTTCCACTGGTGTCCTTCGCAGATATCGTGTATTGAAGGACTGTGGCGTTGGACGGGACCTTGAAGGTCTTTTCATAGTAACCTTTTCCGACCGCACCCATGGTGTCATTCACTGAGCCGGTAGCATCTGTCCAGTAGGTGATGAATACCCTCTTCACTTCTATATTATCTCGTGCTGTGACGTTGAATGTGTAGGTTTTACCTGTAGCCGCATTGCTCGGGCTGTTATCCATGACCACTGGTTTATCGTTATCTATCACTGCCCTCTGGATCACTCCTGTTTCGTTCCAATTATCACTTGCATCTTTCGCCGAGATGTTATAATGGATTTCCGTCGCATTAGGTGATATCGTCACCGTGGTCTCATAATGATCCCCGCCCACATAGTTCATCGTAAGATTTTTAGCTGCTGTCATATCGGTCCGGTAATGGACAAACACGGAATCCACTTCTACGTTATCTTCCACACTAGCATTAAAGATAAGGTCCTCTCCAGTGGTGGGTCTCGGTGTATCATCCATTATGGAGGGGGATCGGGTGTCTACCGTGAGAAATGACCACTGCCCAGATTTAGCCTCTAAATCGAGTACATTCTTCCCACCAGTCACGTTCAAGGTGATGGTTTCACCCATGTTCCAATCGTTATGGCTCCAGACTGCAGTATCGTTGTCCTGATATGTGGATGACCATCCCTCAAAGTTCCAACCGCCGGGATCAGTGCCCTCAATCTGAGTGAGGGTGGGCTCAGTACTAGTATTCATGGTATCATCATATATGACCTTCACATCTTGAGAGAAATCCACCTCTCTCGCTCCATCTGCAGGCACTGTTTCGATGATATTTGGATTGGTTGTATCTACATAGGTCTTCGTATCGTATGTCTCCGGAGCCTTCTCGTTGATCCCTGAGGTGTCCCGGGCTTTAGTGTAGAAGTAATAATGCCCTTCTTCAGAAGCGTTGAAGGTGAAGTTGCCATATGCGTGATTTCCCGTGACATCAACATCATCATACAATTTCCATTTTCCTTCTTGACCGTGCCTGTACCAAAGACTGACATTGCTGAGACCGTAGTCGTCACTGGCCGAATAGGATACATTGAACTGCTGACCACCATACGCATCCTCCAACGTTCCATTCGGGTCTGCCTCGGAAGTGGGCATGGCTACATCCGTCGGAGACAGCCAATTTATCACCCGATAAGCCACCGTCGAGCCGTTATCAGGGCTGTCATTCTGTATGGCCTCGAAGGCAGAACCGAAGAAAACGGTCCGGTACGGTAAAGTAGCATTGTCGGAGCGGATATCGCATGGGTTGTTGTTCTGATTCAGAAATGTATCGCTACCATTTGCGGTAGGTGTCAGTTCATCCGAGTAATCATAATAGGGGTAGGCGACGTTCATCGTTCCCAATCCATCACTTATCGGGTCTCCCGCTATGCCCGTGATCTCGGTGGTGCCGACATCCTGGGTAGCGCCGTCCACCATCAGGTAGTCCTGGGCGAAGGCAGTTACACCTCTATCCCAGATATAGTCCTGGGAGGAGAGCCACAGTCTTCCCCCGTTGTCCAGATAGGTGGCTAGATTGTCCTCGTCATTGGCGGTTAAAGTATTCGCCCAATCGTAGGCAGTGTTCCAAACTACCACTTCGTAATTAGACATGACTTCACTGCTCGGACCGTCGCCGGTTGCATCGACCTTGTAGACATCATACGCGAAGTTATTGTCCTTCAATGCCGGTTCAAAATATGTTTCCGTGGCTGATCCTCCTGTATCATCATCTACCACGAGTATCGGTGGTCTTATCTTGGTCGTCAGCTTCGCATTGTTGTCCACATCAGTGTTATTCCTGGAGGTAGCTATCAGTTCTATCTCGTCCTTCTCCCCGGGAGCCGCCCACGCAGACATGTTCACACGAACCGTGACGTTCATGTCATCTCCCGCCGGGATGCTCACTGACGATATCTCCTCAGTTCCTGTCTCGTCAAGTAAGGTGGTCTCCCATTGGACTCCCTGTAGAGATAGATCATAGGTATCATCGTAGTACCCGGTATTATTCACCGTGAGGTTATGAGTTACAGTTCCTCCTGGGTTTCCATATTTGGACTGCTTCTTCGGTCGTATCATCACCTGATATGGTGGGATGATATCGAACGACCATTCATACGGCTCACCTTCATGTCCTTTTAGATCAGTGAAATTGGATATCTTCATACCCACATGGTCTCCAGGGATCCACTCATCGTGAGACCATACTGCTGTATCGTTCTCCTTGACCGTGGTCTCCCAGCCCTCGAAGTTCCATCCACCTAGGTCGGTGCCATTTATCTGTTCTAAATCCGGGGTGATAGTTGTATTCATCTGATTGTTGAATATGACCTCGACATCCTGGGTTGTGGAAACGTTCTTTGCGCCGCCGCCGGGTATAACGCTCTTGGGATATACCGTTTCCTGGACCCCTCCAGATATTACTAGAGAGAAAGGCTGTGGTCCTTCTGGGACATTATGGGCGCTCATCCTCACGGTATAAGTACCTTCAGTAACACGGGTCAACTTCACGCCTTCAACCACGTTCAGGCCGTCGAACTTGCTGTATCGAAGACCGGTCCATGGATTATCTCCTTGAGGATTGGGGGCAGAATACCCAGGATTGAAATATCTATAATAGTTCCCAACGTATTCGGTTCCATATGGACCAAAGACCTGCAGATCTAGATCGTTCACCAGGGCAGGGTTGGTGGCGTCTGCACCTGCTTCACCGGGATAATCACTCCAAGCCATGGTCACTTTAAGCGGCATGCTTGTGTCGGTAACCTTGAACTTCATCTCTTTATATTCACCGGTGGACAACTGGTCCCGAGGTTCGTTGTAGGTGTAGGACAACATCTTTCGGGTATCATTCTCAAAATATAATGACTTATCTAGATTCACTCTACCCCAGCCCTGATCACCGTTGGGATATCGAGCATCGTTCTTGTAGGCGCCAGACCCACTTATCTCTTGGGCTCCATTGACCAGAGTGGCCTTCACCAGTGAATTAGTGGCGTTCATCGAATTATTGGCATTCTTACTTCCAGTGGGATACCACCCTTGTTCATAATACTGCCTTATCTGGGCCATACATCCTGCTATACCAGGCGTGGCCATGCTCGTACCTGAGAGAGTATCGTATTGATCTTCAGTCCTATTGGATGAGGTTACCGAAGCACCCACACCAAGCACGGTGGGCTTGATCCGACCGTCATCAGCATATCCTCTGCTTGAGAAATCAGCAACATCCCATTGATTTCCTCCGCCTGATTTCTTATTATGTACGGCTCCAACGCTGATAGCGTTCTTCGCTTCTGGTTGGGTAGAAAGAGTGTTGGGATCTGGGCCAGCATTGCCGTTAGCCCAAAGTACGGTATAATCCTTATGGTTCCAGATGAAGTCATCGGTCTGTATTGCGCGGCCCTCGTATCCTGAGCCTCCACCCCAGCTGTTGGTGTGGATACGGCTCTCATTCTCATAAGACCATCGAAATGCCTTCTTCATATCGTCTGGAGGGTATACAGCGCCCCAGTCATTTGATGAGTAATCTATATCCTGGAAAATCACCCTTGCACCGATGGCGTTTCCATCGTATTTATTATAGGTCAGGTAATCACTGCCGTTGATTGTATCGCCTAAAACCGAACCGGTAACATGGGTGCCGTGATAGTCACCTACACCGACTTCTCCGTCTCCCATGGGATACATAGCCTGAATCTTTCGATGGTTATCTCCAATAGGGTCACTGCCGGTGTTATTGTCCGTGAACATCTCGTGCCACCGCCATAGCTCAGAATCCATTACAGTAACCAGCTGACCGTCCTCGTGGGTTGTGAAGTTCTTGCGCCCTATGATACCTTGGTCGGTGACCTTCCGGTTGTCCGTCTCATTTGTTTCATGTATCCACGTGGCCTGGTCATTGTATGTTCTGTAGGTAATATCCTCCTTCTCCTGGATCATCTTCACGTTGTGGAAATTGGCTATGGTCTTCACCTCTTGGGCCGGTATGGATGTGATCACCTTAGGTTCGCTGTCCATCCTTAACTGTATCACTTCACCACCGACACCTTCAATCTTCCTGACTATCACTCTCGGGTCTACTCCCTCGAATATGTGCACTTCAAACTGTTCATCTCCTGATAGGTCCAACAGATCACTGTCAAGTTTATAGCCAGGTTGGTAGATACCTACCCAATTTACGAAGGACAAGTCTTCCACT
>JAHENW010000065.1 GCA_018610025.1 Thermoplasmatota archaeon | reverse complement strand
TCACCCTGATATCTGGGTGGGCTTCCATATCCTCCCTAGATACCACTCTCCTGGTCTCTGCGCTCATACTGGCGGCGCTATTCACCGCAATCTTCTTGATCTCTATACTCTATCAGTACCTGTTCTGGATGAACTACCATTACTACTTTAAAGAGAAGAATCTCAATATTAGGAAGGGGGTTATAAGGAAAGAAAGCAGGGAGATACCCCTGGGCAGGATACAGAATATAGACATCACTAGGAATGCGATCCAGCGTGTTCTGGGTATAGCTCAGGTGAACTTCGAGACCGCCGGCGGAAGCGAGACCGAGGCTAAGTTGAGGTATGTGGACAGGGAGCAGATACCGATAATACAGAACAGGATAAAGGGTCTAGAGACTCCCAAGGAGGAGGGGGAGAAACCTTTCTTCGCATTGAGCACCTCGGACCTGATACTCGTAAGTATAATATCTATGGACAGGAAGGTCTTCGGAGTTCTATTGACTTTTCTGTCCATAGTCGTAGGTGAGTCCGTTGCCGCCTATGCTGCGGACCTCGGCACCTACATGATCCCTCTTTTTTTCCTGGGTCTCTTCTGTCTGGCATGGGCCGGCAGCGCTGTATACAATTTCTTTAAATATTACGATTTCAAACTCTGGAGATCGAAGGACGTCCTCGAGTATGAAAGAGGTCTGCTGAACAGATATACCGGCAGTATCCCTCTGAAAAAGATACAGACGATAAGTATAGAGGAAAATCCGCTGAAAAGGGTACTCGGATACGCGACTTTAAAAGTGGAAACGGCCGGATATGCCCAGAAAACCTCCCAGAAGAAGGGATCGGAGGTGGCAATACCGTTAGCCGGGAGGAAGATAATCATAAATTTTGCAAGAAAACTAGAGGGTTTCTCGAAGTTGAGATTGAATGGGATCCCAGAAAGAGCCAGGAAAAGATATACCATAAGATACACTTTGGTACTGTTACTGTTTTTTGGGATCTTCTACTTTATCGATCGTTTCATATTTAACTACCCCCTCTGGTCCGTCATCCTTTTGGTCCCTCTACCCATCTTAGCTGCTCGGTATGAATGGAAGCACAAGGGCTACGGCATGGGGGAAGAACATTTCTTCACCATGCGTGGTTTCTGGAACAGGAAGACCATCATCGTACCGTACTACCGACTTCAGAACCTCATAGAGAGGAGGACTATCATACAGGAGAGATGGTCACTGTCTTCACTCATATTTGATACGGCATCGACTGGCAGAAGCACCGAAGCCGTGGCTTCCGATATAGATATGAAGACCGCCGAAAGATTGAGAGACAAGGTTTTTCGGAGTTTCAGACATTCCCTTCAAAAGGCAGGGAGGCAGACGACTTTGTTATAAATTCTTCTGATTGGGGAAATTTTATGTAATCTCCGTGAATTTGGTCAATAAATCAAGAGTGCAGTCGATATGAAATTCAAAAGAATAGCGGTATCTCTAACTATCATCCTCCTTTTATTCCTTTCATTCAGTGCCGATATTAGCTCGGGAAAGGTAACAACAGTGGAGAAGGGAGGATATTCCTTCGCGAGATATGATCCGGGAAAGGGGGACGAGATCCGATATGAATTCGAGGTCTTGAGCGGGCCCAAGATCGATGTTTTTGTGATGAATCAAACTAACTTCAATAAATACGAGAACCTCTCAGAATTCGAGTATTATGAGGATTCCTCTATACTGGGCTCAGGAGAGGGTGCGAAGACATTCAAATCTCCTACTAATGACACACTATATATCGTGATGGACGGTACCGTTTCAGGCAAGGTGAATCCAGACTCATCTTCAACGGTTGAGATGAAGAGTGTTAGGACCCCCAAGAGTGCCCTTCAAGAAGGAGATAGGATGAACCTGCCAAAGAACTGGTGGCTCTATATCTTGATACCTGTAGTAGTGATCATTCTCCTTTTTTTATGGTTAAGTGGCCAGGGAGATGGAGGGGAAGAAGAAGAGGAGGAGAGCCTTCGGAAAAGATGAGTTCACCGCTCAGGGACTACGATCCGCTCTCCTTTTTCACCATAGGCCTCACATTCCCCCTGAGCATACGCTTTGGCGGTTAAAGCACAGAGGTAGGCGTCGTACTCGTGCTCGTTCTTAAATTCTTCTTCATCCTGCCCACACTCCACCGTCTTCTCCACGGCCCTCGGATAGGTTTCGATCACGTCATCAAAGAGCTTCAAGGCCCTTTTTGAGAGTTTTTTCATGCCCGGTGTGTTCAGGGGCAACATCGGTCCGTATTCCTTCATAAGGGCTCTCTCTGCTCCTCTGAACGAAACGTCATCCCTAGTGATCGGAGCGTCTACGGCAACGACCTCCGCTCCCTTGGTTTTTTCCTCTATCTCTTGATCACTGTACACGGTGAAGCACTCCATCCAGTCGTTCAATCGACATATACCGGTAGGCCCTTCATCGGAAGCGGCGAGGTCTATACCCACGTACATGGTTAAACATGGGAAGGACGGTATAAATAAGACTCGATACAAAAATTGGAAGGATGATTCGTTGAACAAGACGATCTAGGGGAAGAAAGAAAGAAAAGAAAAAAGGTTTTTATTTTAACCCGAGACGGTGGTTACGGTGTTCTCTACCAGATAATTGTTCGGTATGGCCTTCTGATTGCCTCTCTCATCTCTGATGATAACGTTGTACCTCGTTACTTCCTTTACGGTTCCCTTGTACTCACCGACTTCTATGTCATCACCCGGTTTTACTATCTCGTTCACCTGAAGGTATCCACCGATGTTTTTGCTCACGTCTTTTACGCCGAAGGCGAAGCCCGCACCTAGCCCTATCATCACTGCACCTAAGATGATACCGAAGGCAAGGTACAGGACGGGAACCTCGATGCCCAGCTGGGCTAGAGCCATGGTTATAACGACATAGATCACCAGGAATTTTACCGCGTTAGCCACCAGGGATGGGAAAGGAACCTTGTTCTCCTTGGAGATCTCCAGTGACCTGTCGTGCAGCCATCCTGCGATCCACAGGCCTATAAGAACGATCAATGCGGCCGCGTATACATTGGGTATCCAGAGGATGACCGTATTTAGGAGGTCAGAGAGAACAGTTATTCCCAGTACCGCTACAGCGATATCGGCGAATATCAGCATCACTGATACTTTTATGATGAAATCGATGAAATCCATGACGATCCCTGGCTTCTCTATCATGTCTTCGGCTGGTTTGATGAATTCGTGTGCATCGAATTCCTTTAGCATCCCATGTACGATCTTCAATATCCAATCGGTCACCAGCAGGCCTATTATTATCACACCGGTAGCGACGATTAGCCTCGGGAAGTAAACCAGTATCGGATTGATGAAGCTCGTCAGTAGCGGGATGGCCAGTATATCTAGGGCCAGCTGTATAAAGATCAACAGTATCCAGACCTTTATGAACATCAGGATTATCTTTACTATGCTCAGTCCCTTCTTCTCCGTGGTCTTATCGGTCTTCGATATCTTCTTACCGATATCGCTTTTCTTCAACCACTTTCTTATCATCTCTACGACGTAATTAGCGATAATTAGACCGAAGAGTACAACGAAGAACGCCGTTACTATCCTCGGGAAGTACAGTATTACCGGGCTCAAGATCTCCGTCAGGGCCTCTATCGCCAGTATATCTAGAGCTGCCTCTATGAAGAATAACAGGATCCACACTTTTATTATGATCCCCAGTATACTCAACATATCGTATCCTGTCTGTTTCAGATGTTTGTCTATCTCGCCGATCTTCTTCTGTATGCCTGTTTTCTTGAGTGCCTTTATCACCATCTCCGATATCACGGTGCCGACGTAAAGTCCGACAACGACCAGCAGAGCGGCTATCAGTGCTCTAGGTATGAACAGTATTATGGGCGATAGTATATCGGAGATTATCTGTACTTCAACAGCACCTAGACCTATCTGTAAGAATATCAAAAATACGAACCAGAAGATAAAGATGCTGATGAAGTGAGATGCACTTTCCAGGCCCATGCTTTTGAAGTGTTTGTCTATCTTCACCTTCTTCATGGCCTTATCGAAACCCACTTTCTTCAGGATCTTCCTGAAGGTCTTTGCAATCGCCTTTCCAACGACCCAACCTACCAGGACAAAGACCAATAAGAACACCAGTCCGGGCATGATCTCCCAGAATTGTGCTTCCAATTCAACGAACGGTTCACCAAGCCCACCTAATTTGATCCCTGCCTCATATAAGGCATCCGAGATGGGATGTGTCATCTTTTTCCCTCTGCTTTTGTATAGATTGATAGCATTTATATTTTTTCAATTTTTGGTAAGAATGGATATTCAAGAATTGTTCCTCCAGTTAGAAAAATGATCTCATCATATAAGGCCGAGAAGTATTCCAATTTATTGGACATGGGTAAAAGATCGTACTCGACCCTTTTGGTATCATCTTTTGCTCGGATGGGATAATTTTATTTAATCAGGGTAGACATAATATTGCGGGATACTCATGGTCGAACCGCTGCCATATTTAGACCAATTGCTCGGATCGTACGCTGTCATGGCCACAAAGCTGATCTATTTTATCGTCTCTTTCGGTCTCATCTACCTGGTAGGGCGAGCTGTCATAATACCCTTGATAAGCCGGGGTCTGAAGAGAAGGGATATCAAAGAACATGCCAGAAAACCATTGCTCAAGGTCATCAAATTCGCGATAATCTTCATAGCCATCTCGGTGGCATTCGGATTCGCTGGGCTCGGTAACTTCTTGACGGCCTTCGCCACTATTGCGGCGGCAGCTACACTGGCTATCGGTTTCGCTATGAAGGATATAATCGGAAATTTCGTGAGTGGGATATTCATCTACATGGAGAAGCCCTTCATCATAGGCGATTGGATCGAATGGGACGGGAACTCGGGTATAGTTGAAGACATACAGATGAGGGTCACGAGGGTTCGGACCTTCGATAACGAACTGCTGACGGTGCCGAACTCCCAACTCACCAACAG
>JAHENW010000064.1 GCA_018610025.1 Thermoplasmatota archaeon | reverse complement strand
GGATACAAGACCGGCCTCTACATATCACCCCACCTCGCATACTTCGAGGAGAGGATCAAGGTCGACGGGAAGAACATCACTGAAAAGGAGTTGTGGGATTTTATCGAGAAGGTCGATCCAGTCGTCAAGCGGGTAGAGGAGGAGGACGAGGAAAAGAGACCTAGTTTCTTCGAGGTCCTAACCGCTTTAGCGTTCCTGCATTATTCGGAGGAGGACGTACACACCGCAGTTCTGGAAGTCGGGATGGGCGGTAGGCTCGATGCTACCAACGTTGTGGACAACCACTCATCCGTGATAACCGTCATCGGCAAGGATCACGCAGAGCACCTGGGATCGAGCAAAAAAGAGATAGCGAGTGAAAAGGCCGGAGTGATAAAGGAAAAAAATCACTTCGTGACCGAGGAGAAAGACGGAGTTATAAGGAACTATTTCAAAGATATTTGTAAGAAAAGGGATGCTGATTACAATTTTGCCCTGGATAGGGAATATGACGTCTTAAGGAATCCACTAAGGCTGAAGTTGCCCGAGTACGGCGAGATAGAGGTCCCCGGTATGGCTGAATGGCAGGCAGAGAACGCCCTGACGAGTATATCCTTAATCGAAGGTTTAAGTGAAAAGGGATATGAGATATCCAAGGACGACATAATATCCGGTCTGAGCGGTACTGTACTCCCCGGCAGGATGGAGATCCTCTCTGAGGAACCCTGGGTGATGATGGACTCTGCGCACAACCCCTCAGGGATGGAAGCTTTAGTCAAAGCGTTAAAGGATATAGATTACGAAAGGCTTCATCTGGTGATAGGGATACTGGAGGACAAGGAATACGAGAGGATGGCCGAGATAATGGGTCCGGGATCCGACTGGGTCTGGGTGGGCGAGGCGAGAAGTGAGAGAAGATTGGACAGCGAAATACTGGCCCGGAGCTTCGAGAGATACGCTCCCACAGAGACCTTCGACGACGGCATATCGGCTGTTAGGGAAGCCCTTGAGCACTGGCGGCCCGGCGACCTCATCCTTATCACCGGTTCTATCTATTTCATCGGGGACGTGAGAAGAGACATGGAAGATATGGAAGGAGATTACGACCTGTCCTCTGATGTCTCTTCCTTGAGGTGAGCCACATGGATCATGATGAGATGATAAAAAGGTTGAGAGAGAAGATGAAGGTCGGGGCGTACCCGGGAAAGGACCCCGATGCAGATGCGGTTCCTCAGGACCCGCCATTCAAGATACTCATATCAACCATCTTATCACAGAGAACAAGGGATGCTAACACCCATAGAGCCTCCACCGACCTGTTCGAAGAGTTCAGCACGCCTGAAGAGTTGGCCGAGGCGCCCATCGAGAAAGTAAAAGAGCTGATCGAGCCTGCCGGTTTTTACAACGTGAAGTCGAAGAGGATAAAGGAGGTGGCCAGGCTGGTACACGAGGAATACGGGGACGAGGTACCTGAGGATATGGAGGAGCTGCTAGATATGCCGGGCGTTGGTAGAAAGACGGCCAACTGTGTTCAGGTCTACGGTTTCGGCGAGCCGGCGGTGCCCGTAGACACCCACGTTCACCGGATAAGTAATCGGTTGGGGATCGCCGATACGAGTGATCCTGAAGAAACGGAAAAGGTGCTGGAGAAGGAGATCCCCAAGAAGTACTGGATAGAGATAAACAAGCTGATGGTGGAGTTTGGTAAGCAGATATGTCAGCCCAGGAGACCCAAGTGTGATGAGTGTCCCTTGACGGACATGTGTGATTACTATAAAGAGGTGTATCTGGATGAAGATAGATAGTGTAGATGCGTATCCCGTAGCCATAGATAGAGACGAGGTCTTTCGGATAGCCACCGGCTCTTCAAAGACGGCGGAGAACGTACCAGTGCGCGTTTCTTCTGACGAAACGGTGGGATGGGGGAACGCCAGCCCCAACAGCGTGACCGGAGAGACTACGGAATCCATACTGAAAGCGCTTAAGATAATGAAGGAAGAAGTAGAGGGGAGAGATGTCAAGGTGGATTCACTCTGGGAAGAGTTGAGGAGAAAGGTGACCGAGGACAGGGCGGCTCAGGCCGGTCTGGATATCGCACTTCACGATCTGAAAGGGAAAAAGGAAGGGAAGAGAGTGTTCGAGATGTACGGAGGTGAAGAAGAAGGTGTGCTCACCGACAGGACCATCGGGATAATGCCCTATACGAAAACGATCGACCATGCCAGCGAATATAAAGAGAGGGGATTCAAGGCCCTGAAGATCAAGGTCGGTTTGAGTCTGTTGGAAGACATAAGGAAGATACAGGCGGTAAGGGAAGAGGTGGGCCCCGAGATGAAGCTGTGGATAGATGCCAATCAAGGTTACACGGTACAGGAGGCCATAACCTTCTGTGAGAAGGTGAAAGATTTCGATATCGAGTTCATAGAACAGCCGGTGAAGGAGGGCGATCTACAGGGACTGAAGGAGGTAAGCCAGGAGTCATCAGTACCCATAATGGCGGATGAGGCAATGAAGGATCATGAGATGGCTAGGAAGATGTGTGAAGAGGGTATCTGTGACATGGTGAACATCAAACTCATGAAGTCCGCCGGGATAACCGGGGGCAGGAAGATCGTTGAAGTTCTAGAAAAATATGGTGTAGATGCAATGGTCGGGTGCATGAGCGAGACGGCTGCGTCGATAGCTGCCGGTGTCCACCTCCATGAAACCAGTGAGAGGATAAAGTACGCCGACCTGGACGGCCACTTCATGCTCTCTGATAATATAGCCACCGGATTGGAGTTTAAAGATGGAAGGCTTTGGACAGGCAAGGAACCGGGGCTGGGGGTCCAGGTACAGGAAGATAAGATAGACGAATATCTCATGGATATGGAGGGGAAGATATGATAGTTAAAACACCGTCCAGGCTCCACTTCGGTATCATCGACCTGAGCAGGGAGTTCGAGCGGCAGTACGGCGCTTTTGGTGTGATGATAAAGGGCGGCTATAAGATGAAATTTGAGTTATCGGAGGAACTGTCCGTTCATGGTACTGAGAAGGAGAAGAAGAGGGCTGAAAGTATTTACGATACATTGAAAGATGAGTTCGGCTTTCAAAAAGCCTTTCAGATAGAGGTCAAAGAGAGGATCCCTAGGCACATGGGCCTTGGTTCCACCACGCAGCTGACGCTGGGACTGGCGGCGGGGATGACGAGGATGATCGGAGAAAAAATAGCGAGTACTGAACTGGCCGATCTGACCGGCAGGGGCAGATATTCAGCCATAGGAACACACGGATTCGATCATGGTGGATTCATACTTGAGGGCGGTAAAAGGGGTGACGAGATCCCACCTTTAACCGCCCGATACGATATACCAGAGAATTGGCGCTTCTTGATGGTCCGGCCCAACGTGGATAAAGCCTACGATGAAGAGGAAGAAAGGCCGATAATGGACGAGAAGAAGGTGGAAAAAAAGTATCCTGAGAAGATCTGCCATCATCTGGTGATGGGTGTACTGCCGGCGGTAAAGACTGGTGACCTGGATAATTTTTCCCTCCATCTTTCAAGGATCCAGCACCTGGTCGGCCGCTCGTTCTCCAATTACCAGGGGGGAGAGTTCCATCCAGCAGTGGGTGGTATAGTGGATAAGCTGGAGGAAATAACGAAGGGCGCGGGGCAGAGTTCCTGGGGTCCCACTGTATATGGATTGACCACCGCTGAAGTAGTAGAGGAGAAGAAAAAAGAGATCGAGGAGTGGCTGGGTGAAAAGGGTAAAGATGCGGAGGATCAAGTGGGCTTACCTGATAATGACGGGGCAGAGTTGATAGATTAAAGATCAAAGCATATCTTGAATTGCTTCGGCCACCTTTTCCGGTTCTTCTAAAGCATCGGCGGTGGGCAAACCCAATTCCTCTTCATATTTTTGAACAAATCTCTTCTTCTCATCACCATCCATCATCTCCGGGTTCAAGGTTATGGCGATGACCTGCGAACCGGTGTATAGTTCGATGAGGTCGATCTCGTGGTCGACGTTGGGCATGGGCCAGTGTATCTCGTCTTCCCTGTAATGCCGGTACTTTCTTTTGGGAGAGTGCTGGAGAACGACGCCGTCGGGCTGGCTGGCCGCCAGTATTGCTCTCGAGCCGCACACATACGCTGGATGAGAGATGCTTCCCTGCCCTTCTATCAGTATGGCGTCCGGCCTCTCTTCTTCCCATGCCCTCCATATCTGATGTTCAAGTTCACCCACCATGTAATCGCCGGTGATGGAATCTAAAGGTAGGCCGTAGGGCGCTCCCTGGAGCAGTCCTGTCTGTCCGGTAGCGACCCATTGAACGTTGTCCCCCCTCTCTCTCATCTCTTCATACACCGATAAAAGGGCGGTTCTCTTCCCTATTGAGCTATCCGTTCCCAGGAATGGAATAGTGACAGAATCGATCTCTTTCTTTTTATCTTCAAAGTAATGAAGCTCGTCCAAAGGCGGCGGCCTTCTTATGTCATCTATCTGCACACCATATTCTTCCGCCAACTTCGAGATCTCCTCATCTTCGTTCAGGTAGTAATGAAGGCCGGAGACGATGTCCATACCGTTCCTTATTCCATCCTTGATATGCTCCTTAAAATTCTCCGGCAGGTACCCACCGACGGTGGCCACTCCGACTATGAGGGTGTGGGCGTTTCTTTTCTTCAAGAAGGAAGGCACCGACCCGAATATCTTCACTTCCTTACACCGGTCGATGACCTGGTCCGTTGTCTTCCCTTCAAATTTTTTGTCTATGACCCCTACGATATCGTACTTCTTCGAGTATCGGAGAAGGCCGTGAGATGTCTTTGCCGAGTACTGGTCCAGGTATCCGTCGGTGAGTATTATCGCCTTGGGCATGTTTAAAAGATAAATAGAGATATTGATAAGTTTTTGGAGTTGCGTAGTGTCTTTGAGAATCGAAAGACATAATAATCATCGGTTATATTTATTGAACGAGGGAGCGGTTATGCATAGGCATCGGGTGATAGTACCTATAGTGGTCGCCATCTTTGTTGGAGTTCCACTTATCTTAACCGAGTCACAGTTCTATCCAGGCAATACCGCACTGGTAGTTCTTCTAGTGGTTTTCATCTCCTGTCTTCTCATGAGTAAGAACTTCTCAGTGGGAAAACATAAACCTTAAGGATTGGAATCGCATCATACATCCATGGACGAAGACGAGATACAGCGCTTCAAGGAAGAAAGAGAGCGTTTGAACGACATAATAATGGATCATGCTGGACTCGAGACCAAGCGATTCTTCAATCTTGACTCCCAGGTCTACGAGGATGGACAGATACCGGTGAAGTGGAAGGAGATGATGGGATTGGTGGCTTCTACGGTTTTGAGATGCGATGATTGTATTGAGTATCATATTATAAGGTGCAAAAAGGAAGGTGTCTCGGATTCTGAATTCGAAGAAGCTTTGTCCATAGCCTTGGTGGTAGGTGGTTCTATCACCATACCACACCTGAGAAAGGCATTTGAACTGTGGGATCAGTTAAAGGAGGAATAAATTATGGATAATGAATTTTTGATAGGC
>JAHENW010000063.1 GCA_018610025.1 Thermoplasmatota archaeon | reverse complement strand
GTGATGTAGACGCCTACTCGGGCCGCATCGAAGGAGGACATGCCCTTGGCCAAAAGGGCCCCGATGACCCCAGAAAGTGTGTCCCCGGTACCACCGACTGTCATGGCCGCGTTCCCGAAGTCGTTCCATTTCCTCCTTTCACCGCCGGTTATGTAGTCGTCTTTACCCTTAACCAGCAGGGTAGCCCCTCTTTCTGAAGCGTAATCGTCCGCCAGGGTCTCCATCTCTTCTCCATTTCCACCTCTCCATATCAACTTTCTGAACTCACCTCCGTGAGGAGTCAGGACCGTGTTTTTCCCATCCCAATCGTCTGAGACACTGAGTGCGTGAAGTCCGTCGGCATCTATCACTTCAGGTACGTTCAGTTGAGATGTCAACCTTCTCACTGCATTCATACTCTCTTCCTCTCTCCCGAGACCCGGACCGATGATCGCGGCATCACACCTCGCAGCGATGTCTTTTATCTTCCCTAGATGCTTCTCCGCTAAGTATTCGCCTTCTAAAGGATGGACGATAAAACTCGGAGAATAACCGGCGACTATGTTTTTGATAGATTTCGGAACTGCTAGGTGTACCAGATCTGCTCCGGCTCGATAGGCACTTTTGGCGGCCAGGGCCGGTGCGCCAGTGAATGGACCGCCACCTATGACCAAAAGCTCCCCATTGTCCCCCTTGTGAGAATCTTCTTCCGGCGTCGGATAGAGAAGGAGTTCCCCGGGACCAGTGAATTTTTGAGCTTCCTGGGGGATGCCTATGTCCTTTACCACTATCTCCCCGCACTTCTCTTCATCCATGCCTTCCTTTATATCGTGGAACGTGACTGTCAGCTCTGGATATACCTGTACATCGGCGCCGAGGCCGCTGGGAACGTCTACGGAGACAACGGGACCCTTGGTCTCACCGATATTCAAGATGGCCGAACGGTAGGGCTCTCTTATTTTTCCCTTTATCCCGGTTCCGAGGAGCGCGTCCACCATCACACTCCTTCCCATATCTTCCCAATCTATATCGTCTACAACCTCGCATTCCAGTCTCTTTAAGTTGTTCTTGGCTATATCCGTCCTGACGTTCTCCTCCCCCTTCAAAAGGTGTACGGTCACGTTCTCCTCTTCTCTCCATTCAGTCAGATATCTAGCGGCAACATAGGCGTCGCCACCGTTATTCCCCGTTCCGCAGAGGAAGATGACCGGTCGATTCGGATATCTCTCTTCTATCTCTTCTGCCAGCCCTCTTCCCGCATTCTCCATGAGCTCGCTAGGTGGCACTCCCCGGTACTCTGAGTTCCTATCCAACACGGCGACTTCTTCGAAGGATATCATCGCTAGGGTATAGGATGAAAGTCATATAGGATTTTTGGGAAACGGACGAAAATGATATAAACCTAGTATTATATTTTATAAAATGAGGAGTAATTCATGCCTTCTAATGAGCAGTTAAAGAGGGTCAAGACGTACGTTGCGGGTCTCGATGATAATCTGAATGGTGGGATACCGGAAAATAGTATAATCCTTATAGCGGGTCCGCCAGGTTCGATGAAATCCAGTCTCGGCTTCTATATACTTTACCACAACGCCATGAAGAACGATAAAAAGGGGGTATACATCTCTCTAGAAGAAGGGAGGGACAGCCTTATCGATAACATGGCCGGGCTGGGCATGGACTGGAGTGAAGTAGACAGAAAATTCAGTATCCTGGACGTCGGGTTGATCCGTTCGAAGATATCCGAGATGGGAAAAGAAAGGTGGATGGACGTATTCAAGATGTACGTTAAAAATTTAAGAAAAAATCTCAAAAATGACTTCTTGGTCATCGATTCTCTGACCGTCCTGGAATCCCTAGCCGATTTCGACGATCCTAGAAAAGAGCTCTTCTCGCTTTTCCAATGGCTGAGGGACCTAGATGTGACGACTTTTCTTATCTACGAGACGCCCACAGAAAGTGTAAACTTCACCGATGCTGGGGAGGGCTTTCTATCCGATGGAATATTGCACCTGGATATAGTGAGGAACGAGAACACGGTGAACCTCTATCTGGGCATCTTTAAGATGAGAAAGACGGACCATACCAGGGATTACTTCCCACTGGTCTACGACGAGAAGGGCTTTGAGATAGTTATAAGTTAAATCCGGGGGCCTATCAACTGCCACATTATCAAGAAGAGGATGAAAAGAGCCACGGTGTAAGAGAACCCAGATACGGCCTTTTCTCTCCATTCCTCTGACATCTTGAACTTTTTGAAAAGATTATCGATCCCGTCCTGAAAGATGTAACCTCCGTCCAGCGGAACGGCCGGCAGGGAGTTGAAAAGACCGACCATGAGATTCAGCCAGAACACCCAATATAACAGGTTGGCCGTTGTCCAAAAGATGGTAGAAGGGAGCAAAGAAAGAGGGCCTGTTACTTGATACAGTTGAGCGATGTGGGTGGGAACGGGAGACAGATTCAAGAAAGGGAGTGAGATGTATTCCAGAGAACTCATGACATAATCTCCTATCGTCTCGTCTCCAGCGTAGGGTTTTCCGAGCATCTGTGGGATCAAGTCCACGCTCTCTCCCCTTATGCCCAGATAGGATAGCATAACGCCCATGTACGGCTCTCCTCTGTATTCCTCCTTGTTCCTCGAAGGGTAGAGGTCCTGATAGACCCCGTACTTATTTTCTAGTAACAAAGAGGTCGTATTCTCTCTATATCCCCCTTCCTCGTACCTATGATAGGTAACATTCAGCCTCTCATCACTAGATTTGTTGTCTAGAAGATCGCTGAATTCTTCATAGTTCCTGGCGATCTTTCCATCCAGCCGGGAGATCACATCGCCCTTCTCTAGTCCCGCTTTTTTAGCAGGCAGGTCTTCGACCAAACCGATGACGGCTAATCCAGACTTCACAGTGTAGCTCTTCGACTCCCTTCCATAGAGCGTCTTTACCCTGATATCCCTCATAGGTGTGATATCGAGTTCCATGAATTCTTCGAAACTCCCTATGCTGGTACCGTTCACCGACACTATCTCCTCCCCCCTCTCTATTCCAGCTATGTCCCCCTGGGTTTTCTCACCCACGCCCATCGCGATTATGCCGTCCTGTCTCGGCTGTATAGAGCCCATGAAGACGGAAGAGAATATCAAGACCAGAACTAAGGCTAAAATTATATTCGTGGTCGGACCGGCGGCGTATATACGGCTCCTTTTCTTGCTCTCCACTTCGTCCATCTCGTCTTCATCCGGCTCCACGAAGGCACCGATGGGAACGACTATGAAGATCATCCCAAGGGATTTTATTTTCACAGACGCCGTCCTTGCCAATATCCCGTGGCTGAATTCGTGGACTATGATGGCTATAGCCAGAGCGGCGATGCCGTACCAGATCGGTATGAGCGGATTCACCCCTGGGATACCGATTATCATCTGGGGACTCGGGGCCTGTGACTGAGGTATCGAAGAGGCCAGATAGGCAGACCATATCACGAGCAGTAAGATAAGGACCATGCTGATAACGGTGATCACGATGGCTAGATTGCCGTAGTTTTCCCAGAACCTCTTCTTTTGAGAGATACGGTCGATGAGTTTCTTGCCCTTCTCCGTCTTCCACATCAAAAACGGGCCCGACAGCTCCATGCCGGCGGGTTCCAGCAGTCCGTATCTGTCCAGTATTACAGAAAGGACGATGAATGCGAGTATGATTATTATCGCATACAGTATACCGGTCCCTATTCCAAACATCGTCTTCTCTATTAAGGGGCCATTTATTTATTTTCCTATTAAGGTTAGGGCAACCGCCAAGAGTGCTATCAGCGAGGAAACGGATAACGGGAAGATCACTTTTTTAGCCAGATCTCTATCATAATACCAAGATATCATCATCTTGGACACGATGCCGAAGAACATGGAGAGTAGGAAGGTGACCAATACGGTTTCTGTCCTTATCTGTCCGGCAGCATATAGGGTCCCTAGGGCAGCGGATACCGATGTAGTCGAAATAAGGCCACCTATCGAAGAACCATATACTCCATAGCTCCCCAGGTAATCCTTCAAAAAGTAGGTAGCAACGGATATGAAGGTGTACATGGCACCAAATTTGGCTGCGGGTAATATGGCGAAGGGAGAATCCAGTCTCAGCTCGATATCGACGCCGCCTCTCTT
>JAHENW010000062.1 GCA_018610025.1 Thermoplasmatota archaeon | reverse complement strand
GAGGGACAGGGTCTGGAAGGACAGCGAGAGCAAACTTACTATCTCCAACAGGCTCGCGATGGAGATGAAGGAGGACACGGTGAAGCGGAACATAGATATGAGAGATTTCATCCCTCCCCAGACCGAGATAAAAGGGGTTTCTGGCAACGGAAGTTTGGACGTGATAAGGAGCGGCAAGATGGTGGACTTAGAGCCGGAAAGAGATTTCTTCGGGACATACAACTTCTCTTTCAATGTCTCACTCTCAGGGGTGTGGAACACCTCGCTGCCCTTCTCCTTGGAGGTGAAGCCGGTGAACGACCCACCGGTGATAAAAAGAAAGTTCACCAACGTATCATACGAGCCCACCACGGTGAGGTGGACCATAGAGTACACCGAGGTTGACCACGCCCCACCTGAGTATGTTGAGATAGTTATAGACGGTAATCACTACGAGATGAAACCCCTGAATAGGACGGACAGCGACTTCTCCAACGGCAAGCTCTACTATTACGAGGCATATCTTGAACCGGGAAAACACCGCTACCACTTTATCGCAGAGGAGAACAACACCCTGGGTGATAACGTAATCGAGAAGACTAGAAGTCGTGAGGTGAATGTCGACCCGCCGGCAACCGGACTGCTGACATTGAAAAACGCCGCCCAACTGCTCCTAGGGCTTATAGCTTTCGTCGGTGCTGTGTATGGGATAGATCGCCTCAGGAAGAGCAGGAGAGAGAAGAGACTGCAGCGTGTGATGAAGGAGGTAGAGGGTGAGGAAGAGGAAGGAAGCGAAGAGCTAGAGGGTGAAGAAGAGGTAGAGGAAGAAGTTGAAGAGCCGGAGGGAAAGGAAGAAGAAAGGGCCCTCACTGTACTCCGGAAAAGGTCTGAAGGGAGTGAAGAAGAAAGTGAAAAAGAGAGTGAAGATATGGGGGAGGAGAAGAAGCAGTTGAAGACGCTGAGAAAGGCGGATGAGAAGGATGAGGAGGAAAGCGATTCTCAAAAAGAGCGTGACCCCTCATCGAAGGAACGTGAGACCACGGTAGAAAAAAGGGAGGGAACAGAGGGAAGACCCATAATCGACCGGTTCGAGGAGGAACTGGACAAGGTAAAAGAGAAGGCCGAGGAAGAGAAAGATAAGATCAAAGATGCCCTGTTAGGGGAGGAGACAGGGGAAGGGGTGGAAGAGAGCGAAGAGGAAGAGTCGGACCAGATAGACAGGGTGAGGCATGTTGAAAGGGAAGAGGAGGGACCACGCCGAAGAAAACAGCGCGTGATAAAGAAGGAGAAGGAGACCGTGACCCCGAAGCACAGGGTGAGGAAGGATGAGGATTCCAAGGGTCCAAAGTCCAAGGAGAGGGTCATAAAAGAGGAGTGAGTTATTTCAATATCTCGATATCCCTTTAAAGCACATATAAGTGAAATTGATTTTAATATTCATCAATATAAAAAAATTACCTAAATACCAGATAATCAATGATCAGATTGTAATATCTTTATCACAGTTCTTTTTGATTCTATTCACTTTTCTGTTGAAATCCTCATCATGATTGCCATAATTCTGGGGTTTTGACCCTTTTTCTATTTCTATATCTTTTTCTTTAATTTTCTCTTTTAGTCTTGGATGGTTCTCAACAGTTTTTCCATTGATATTTATGAAAATTCTCTCTCCATTTTCTTTTATTACTAGTCCTATTTCATTATCTAGATAATTAAAATATGCTTTGATTATATCCTTGTAGTCAATTCGAATTTCTACTTCTCTAATATGCTTTCGGTAGAGATTGATATGTTCTTCTTCTATCTGAACCTTCACTTTCCAAGGGAGTATCATCAAAAGGGAGATCAGGCATGCGAAAGAAATCAAGCCAAGGCCAATAAAAATAGCAAGGTTCCCATATTTGATTTTATCCAGATTAAATAAAAACAAGATGAACCCAACCAATGATACAGAAAGGGCAACAAGTCCTATTTTTTGATTTTTATCTATACTTACCACCATTCTATTTTAATTTGAACTATTGGGGTCAGTCATATCTCACCGACGATATCGATGTTCTCGCCATCCATCTTGAGTTTCAGCAGAGACTTTATCTTTATACCCAATTCCTCCTCCAGCTTTTCTCTCTTGCCGACCTTCTCGAATATCACCATCACGTCCGTGAGTTCAACACCTATATTCTGCAGTGCCTTCACTATGGCTCCCAGGGTTCCCCCTGTACTCAGCACGTCATCAATGAAGAAAACACGGTCCCCTTCCTCGACGAAATTGATGAACATGTCTCCCTCCGAGTATCCGGTCGACTGGCTGACTGATACCTCATCGTCCAAGCCGTACTCCCTTTTCCTGATGAACTTATACGGGATGCCGGTGCGCATGGATAGGCACGTTGCAAGCGGAAAACCCATGGACTGCGCCGTTAAGATATAATCACAGTCCAGGTCGGCCTTCTTCATTATCACGTCGATGACCTCATCGACCAGCTCGGGCCTCACCTCTGGAAGCCCGTCGGTCAGCGGATGGATGAAGTAGTGGTAGTCGCCCATGTTGACTACAGGGGAATCCTCCACCGATCTTTTCAGCTTTTCCAGCATCTAATCCACCTCCTTGACGAGTTCTCTTCCCGCCCGTTTTGCCTTCTCGATGATCTCTTCTTCGCCATCCACGTGACTGTCCTCCATGACCACCTCACCGTTTATGATCACGTCTCTAACGTTCCCCCCGTTCATGGAGTAAATCATGTCAGAGATCGGGTTGTAACCGGGTGCAGCCCGTTCATCTCTCTCGACTATTATCAGGTCGGCCGCTTTACCCTCTTCTACGAGTCCTCCACCCGTTTTTAGAGCCTTGGCTCCCTGTTCGGTTATCATCTGGAACGCTTCCTCGGCGGGAAGTATCGTTGGGTCGCCGCCCATCTTCTGCTGCAGTGCCGCTGTCTTGGCTTCCTCCAGCATATCTAAATTGTTGTTCGACGCGCAACCATCGGTCCCCAACGTGACCTTCACACCATTATCTTTCATCGTCTCATAGTCCATGGGCTTCCCGGAACCCAGCTTCATGTTGGATGTGGGGTTGTGACTGACCACGGCCTTCGAATCCCCCAGATTCTCGTAATCTTCCTTCT
>JAHENW010000061.1 GCA_018610025.1 Thermoplasmatota archaeon | reverse complement strand
ATTACTGGAAAGACGATGAAAGGATAGAGGAGTTCCTGTCCGATCACCGTTCGGCCGGATTGGATGAAGAGAAGGAAATAGTCATCGATTATGCGGTCAAGCTCACTGAAGAACCAGGATCCGTGGAAGAAGAGGATGTGGAGGGCTTAAGGGATGCGGGTTACTCCGACGAACAGATCCTCAATATCAACCTGATAACCAGCTATTTCAACTTTGTCAATCGAATCGCCCTGGGCCTGGGAGTGGAGTTCGAGGAGAGCGAGGTCAAGGGATATGAATACTGAGGTGATCATATGGCGTTCTTGTTCGACGTGATAGGCAGTTTAGTGGTGGCCGTGATCGGTTTTCTAGGGATAATCAAGATGATGGCCACTTACAGGAAGAGAAAGGGGCTCTGGTCGACCTTCAAAGATACGGCTGAAGAGCTGGGATTGGTGAGAAAAGAAGGCGGGCTGAGCGGCTACGGTTTGCCGGATATATTCGGGGAGATGGAGGGAAGACAGGTCTACGTGCATCCCGTTCTGAAAAAAAGGGGAAAGGAGTCGGAGCCCGGTAAGACCATATACGCCGTTGAGCATGAACTGGAGGTGCACGGTCCCATCGTGATCTCCTCACCGGAGACCTCCTCCATGGAGGAAGACCTGTATGAAATGGATGTTCCCTCTTTGAACAAAAAGGACTACGAGGTGAGGACCGAGAACCACCAGAACGAGGAGATAACCGGCTCCCTCTTTTCTCGCGAGGTCACATCGAAGATATCCCACATGGTGAAAAGGAATAAGGACAACTTCCGTGCGATCATAATAGAAGAGGGCCTCCTCATGTTCAGCACCTTCGGGGTGGAGAGGAGCGGGGAGAGTATAAAAGAGAACCTGGAGGATGCCTTTGATTTAGTGGAGAAAATGGAGAACGGTGCCTCTACAGTCAGTGAAGTGAAGAGTCAAAGGTTGGAGAAGCTCTCTGAAAAGAAGCCACTTGCACTCCCAGAGATCGGACTGATGGCCGTGGTCTCCGTGATCGCTGTATCACTGATAACCGCATCCGTTCGCGGCCTGTCATACTTCTACATGAACATGGGCATCGTCGTGCTGCTGGTGGCTTTGACCAGGATCTTCGTGGTAGTGAACATGAAATTGAGGTGAAAACCTCTCAAAACTGGGGCTACCTACATAGAAAAAGGTTTTACTTCCTAATCGGGCCGGATTTCTGAATACCCTTCTAAGTCCTTAGATTGGATGCATTACTCCTCTTGTTTCCCTTTATAGGCCTTCTACCCATACTGGTATTCAGTGCGGCCAGTATATAGGTGGTAGAGCTATAAGGATACCGCTTTCCACCACGGAAACGATTATATATTTTTATGTAGCTAAAAGAGATGGAGGAATAGGATTCTCGAGGAAAGGAGGTCCAGGACATACTTGATCATCGTGGTTGCCGGATTGATACTTCTCTCATCACTACATGTGATCTACTTTCCTTTGGAAGTGGAGAAAGGGACGGTGTTGACCGGCCAGGTCGACGTCGAGGGGGAGATATCGCTTTCCAGTATATACCAGAACCTATCTGAAGAGAACTATCGTCTGGAGAACATCACCGGTAACGTGACACAGGAAGACTGTTCTGGAGACTCCTGTGTGGTAAACACCAGGGAGGTATCTCAGATAAAGATCATCTCCGACAAGTGGACCCGACTGAACGTGATAAAGATATGGGTAAATCCCAACGGCACCGTTGGGTTGGAGGGTTCTTCCTCCATGAACTTCAGGCATCTCTTCGATGCCGGGGCCACCACCCGGAGCAGCAGGGACAGCGAAAAGAGGGTTGTCCAGATGTTGGAGACCGCCGGGATATCCGTGGATCAGGAAGACATACAGGCGGCCCCAGCGGGTATATTTACCGTCTCCTCACTCTGCCTGGGAATGTTCGTGATGATCTTTTTCTTGTCCGGCCTTTCAGCACTGCTCATCTTCAAGGAGAGGGAGGATGAAGAAAGATGGCTGGAGAGTGAGAGCTGGCTGACTGAGGAGGAGCGTGAAGAGCTGTTATCAAAGGAAGACTATTCATTCGATAAGGTGCTTACTCTCCTCGGAACCGCCGGTCTGCTCTTGATACTGATGCACGTCTTCAGGGAGAGCGGTTATTCAGATATGGCCTGTGCCATGATCTGGATACTGCCACTTACCCTGGTAGCTCTGGGCCTGCTGTTATTCATACCCCAGCAATTCAGATACGCAAAATTGTTCCTAGCGGGACTCGTAGGTCTAGCCATGTACCTGGTATTCGTGGTGACCCAGAACCCCTCTTCCACCTGCTTCGTTTGCTGCCTGGCGATCCCTCTCGTCATCGGTATAATAGCCTTCATCTTCCTGCTCATCAGGGACATGAAGGATGAGGGGGAGTTCATCTTCTAACAGTTTCATGACGAACCAGCTGTAGAGATACACGTCTCTAGCTGAACTCCTATGGCAGTTCACACGAGATACCGTTCTGAACCGCCCAATTCTTATACACTATCCTCTTCCCCCTTTCGCCCAGTCCAAGGCCGCTCAGATCATCTAAAGAATCCAGTTCTCCGTAGCCACCCATGTAACCGTTGACCCTGGCTGCCGCAGTGGAGTTCACGAAAGCATCGTGGTCGGGATATATCTCTTTGTAGGCCTGGAAAAGGGTCTCGTTCTGCCTCAGGTAGTACTTCTGGTGCGGATCTTCGGCCATGGAGAAGACCGCGAATATATCGAACCTCGTCGGGGAAGCTCCATCCGGAAAAACGTCTAAGAGTTCTAGATACGAGACCTTTTCCGAGTCATACTCCACCTGGACAAGCTCCCTATGGGCTACGTGCTGGTCCTCTCCATCCCTAGATGCGGTGTATCCTGCCCGAGTACGAACGACACCAGGTACCACTCCCAGCCTCGCCTCCGTTCCCCAGAAACAGGGTGTCACGAAGGTAGCGGTATCGTAATCGCCGTCCCTTCCCTTGTCGATCTCCGGTATCTCCCCTGTTGTCAGTCCTCTGTTAACCTGCTGCTCAGTAGATATACCTACAAAGAAAGAACTGAGCAGTGAGATGATCACGAGCACCGTGACGACGGTGGCCCAATAACTGCGTTGCTTCATCCAACCCATGATATGAGCCCCGCCCCCTCTTATAGTTTTTCGAAATAAATGAAAAACCGAATGGTATACCTCCTACCAAGATCACCACTCGTCCTCGTCTGGTGGTGACCTGGAAATCTCCCCCTCTTCCCCAGAATCGTACTGCTCGGGATATCTCTGTGGGGGTGAACTCTTTTTCCTCCAGAGAACCAGGGCCACTACAGCAAAGGCGATGACTGCGCCCACTGGGAAGAGCCACCAGAGATTTGAAAAGAAACCGTTCTTCTCCATCTCATACATGGCGTACTTGAGTTTTTGATTCGTAGAATCATGATAGCTGATGTGGACTTTACCGTCCTCGCCCACTTCTATAGAACTTTCATGACCTACCGCGCCTTCACTTTCCACTGCCTCGATACTCCATCGGCTCCCTGTCCACATAGCATATTTGAGGTCAATATTTTTAAAGCTATAATAGCTGATATGGGGATTGTTATCGCTGTCAAGGGCCAGGGATGACTCCCATCCCACCTTACCGTCACTGTCAACGGTTTGGATATCCCAGTTCTCTCCGATCAACTTCGCATACTTCAGTTCCTCTTCCGTATAATAATAGTAACTTATGTGTGGATTTCCATTACTGTCCAGCTCCAGGGATGTATACCAGCCAGTGTATCCTTCTGATTCCACTGTCTGAATATCCCACTTCCCTCCGGTCCACCTTGCATACTTTAGGTCCTGATTCTCTCCATCGTGATAACTCAGATGTGGGTTTTCTT
>JAHENW010000060.1 GCA_018610025.1 Thermoplasmatota archaeon | reverse complement strand
CGGATGTCGATGGATACTCGAAGATCAAGGCGGAGCTGGAGTACACTGAAAGTATCTGTACCGACAACTTACGTTCATGGTCGGAAGTCTTCTTCGCCGGCTATTACAACGAGACCATAGAACCTTACGAGAACAGAACGGAAAGAGCGCTGGATATGATGGAGTGGGGCGTGAAGAACGAGGACGCCGACGGCTACTACACCATCTATCAGGACTGGCTGCCCGATATACTCATGGAGATGGGTCTGGCTTACTTCGGCGCCTATGAAGTTACGGGCAATGAGACTTACTTGACTCACGGAGAAAAGCAGATCGATTACGCCCTGGGGTTCCGAGACGAATGGGGATTATACAACCGAAGTACCTCTTACGAGGTATTGGGAAGATTCGAGAACAACTACGAGGAATGGAGCACTCACAGGAACGTTAGGGCCGCTTTGGCCCTCCAGCAGGCTTATCTTTACACTAAAAACGAAACATATCTGAACGCTGCTGACAACGTCATCGATTTTGTTCTTAACAAGGTGGCTATGGTAAATATAACATATCATAACGGCACGGATTATCGTGTTCCGTGGGAGTCTACGGAACCAAACGGCGGAGCTGGCGGTGAAAAAGGAACTAGTAAAGACTTTTCCTTCCTCTTCGTCAATGCCTACATACAGCTGGGAAGAATGCTCACGCAAGCATACTACGACGAGAACATGAACAGCACTTACTATAGAGACAATCGACTGCTGCCCTACATCAACAACAGCATAAGGTACCTCTTGAACGATCAGATACCCTCCGGAGATTCCGAGGGCACATGGCCCTACTTCAGCTATTATGACGAACCGGATCCCTGGAGGCGCAGGCCAATGAAGTACGCGGCCCTTACCGCTAAAGAGCTTGCACGGACCAATACGTATCTCAACTGGGACAATATCAGCCGGGCCATCGATAACTATACCGATTACCTGGAGAATCATTTGACCCTACGATCAGCTATAGACACCCATAACGGCGGAGGATGCACCATCACAACATACAACTCCTGGCGCTCGCTCTACAACACCACTGGAAGGAACGTATCGAAGATCGAGAACTTTCAGTTCTCCAACATATTCTTCAACGAGAACGGCACCTACAATTACTTCCAGATAGATACCGACCGGGGCATGGTCTCTCCTGAAGAATACGGTTTCCTCTACATCCATTACAATCCCCTGAGAACACTCCCCTGGGATAGATATCATGAAACACGCACTAAAACAGTCGATATCCAGGTGAATAAAACCGAACAGAACGGTGGTTGGAATTTTGTATCTTTCAATGTAGTTCCAGAAGAAGAGAACCTGACAGCTATCTTGAACCATTCAGTGTACGGTATAGAGGGGAGTTACGACCGGGTGATGTACTACGATGCTTCTCAGGACGACTGGCAGACCTTCGCTGACGATAGAGGTAAGCATTTTAACAGCCTCGCTTCGTGGACCAAGGAGATGGGCATCTGGATACATGTCACCTCCAATGATACGTTGACGGTCAAGGGGAGAAGACCATACCGCACGTGGATTGACCTCCAGCCGGGCTGGAACATGGTGGGCTATCCATCCACCGTGGATAGAGTTGCAGATAACACGCTGCCAAACGCGGTGACGAAGATGGCAGTATTCAATGGATCACAGGAGTACAATATAGACTATGTAGATGATCTGACGACCGTAACGATGAGTGCGAAGAACGGTTACTGGCTGTACAACGGTGGTAAGGAAAAGGTCACCTGGTCATTGGACTATTCCGCTTAATATTTTATAGGACTGTTGCAATACCCTTGTGCAGATGAGAGAAGAAAACAGGAATAAGATATTGATAACGGTAGACTCCATGAGGAGTGACTCTATCAGGTACATGAAGAACGTTAAAAAGCTCGCTGAAGAAGCTTCAAGATTTAAAAGGGCTTATTCCAACGGTCCCTTCACACCCTTTTCGTTTCCGAGCATATTCAATCTGAATTATGAGCCATTGACCGACCCACCAAGATTGCAAAGCCCGACCATCGTAGAAGAGTTAAAGGGGAAGGGATACAATACCATGGCCGTCGTAGCCAGCAATCCGTATATCTCGTCACTCGTGGGGTATGAAAGAGGCTTCAATAGATACGAAGATTATCTTACCGGTGATAGCGGCGTACCTAGAACCATATCTAGATGGATAGACAAGGGTCCCTCTATCCTCACAGATATGAAGAACATGTGGAAGTGGTATTTCAAGGATAACATAACATCAGCCCAGGGAGGTATGGTGGCAGTAGAGGACGCTTTGGATGATATTGAACAGAGCACAGAACCGTTCTTCCTATGGCTGCACCTGATGGATACCCATTATCCCTACACACCTCCGCGGAAAAGAACGGAATTCTCCATCCGTAAGATAATCCAACTCAACCGTTTCAGGAAAGAGTACAGGCTGAAGAGGCCTGAGGATCACGATCTTCTAACACGATTGAAAATGTTATACCGGGACTGTATACGATGGACAGACGAATGCCTAGGCAACTTCTTCTCCCGATTGAAGGAAAAAGAGATCTGGGACGAGACCGATATAGTACTCACGGCTGACCACGGTGAGGGATTTTACGAACATGGTTTTTTAGGCCACCCGGCTCAACTGTACGAGGAAGTGGTTCGGATACCATTGATAATCAAGCATCCTGGTATTGAGAGATCAAAAGGTTTGGTAGAGCTGAGGGACCTTTCTTCCTTTTTAGCCCCATCTCCACCTGAACATGATCTCCAGCTGAGAAAGAAGACAATACCTCTCAGGGGTGCCCACGCCGGCGGTAGAAGCTGTATGGTGGGGGACGTGAACCTGATCAATCGGCCGGATAAGCTGAGGTACAGCATCTACGGCTTCGTCACTGAACATTACAAGTTCATCTACGATGAGGAAGATCCTACTGTTGAGCTGTACGATCTAAAAAACGATACTGAAGAGAGGGATGATATATCTTCTTCGGAGGAAAATGTAGTCAATAAGTTCAAAAGTAGGTTGGAAAACAGAACTGTTAACTGATTGTAGGTATTTTTCTCCAAAAAAATTCCTATCTTAGAAGTGCATTTATATATAAAAAAAAGGATGACCAGTGGGTATTGCCTTCCATGAACCGAGTATTGAGAGCGCTGGGCAAGGGGCTGATCGAGCACGATATATTTTTTAGGGCCTATGAAAAGATGGCCCGATTACTTTCCTTTAGAGCTAAAAGAGCCTTCGAAAGAGCCGGGAGGGAACCGGCCTATCTT
>JAHENW010000059.1 GCA_018610025.1 Thermoplasmatota archaeon | reverse complement strand
GTTAGAAGTATTGTAGAGGGTGACTTCCATGTCTCTCTCTATTCCACTCCCTTCCCATTCCCACATGTATCCGTTCACGACAGGCGTTGTAGCACTGCTTTTGAGTGTTATATTCCTGGTTACGTTGGATGATGTGTCTATCTCCTCTACGTAGGGCTTGTAGTCTGGGGCATCGGCTCTGAGAAGAAGAGTTCCATTGAACGTATCTATAGAGTATTCACCGGTGGTTGTGTTCTTGATATAACCCTCGGCAGAGTAGAATCGACTAGTGTCAAGCAACTCCACCGTGGTTCCACTGATGAAATTGCCTTTCTTGTCTGTGACGGTCCCGTCCACAGTTCGGGTGAGGTTTTCCGTTTCCATCTTCAAACTCCTGTACACGGATTCATCCTCTCTGACCTCGAATACCGACGTTTCCTTCTTCAAGAAGACATTCTCTTGACTATGATTTTGGGTCGGAACAATTAATTTGTAATGCCCTACATCAACATCAGAGAAACTGAAATATCCTCCACTTTGTGTGGTAGTATAGTCTATGCTCTTATCCGCTGCGTCTAGAAGTTTAACAGTCATGCCAGCAGGACTAATACCGCCTCCTTGGGCCTCAACGATGCCCTCGACGGTTCCTACGTGACTTTCAGCTCGCGCGCTCCATTGCACCATCGTCCCTGACAGCACCAAAAATAGCACCATCAGGGCGGTAGCTATTTTGCTGACCGTTTTCGAGTTCATTTGTGGTTCCTCCATATATGAATCATGGTCTTAAATTAGAGACTGCCGCACTCATTACACCCCCTCTATAAATATTTTTGCTGTTAGCCTCTAGTTTTGCCCCGCCGCTATAGTGATGTAAAAATAGGAAAAATAATTTAACGAGGTTGGTATATCTTTAAACGGTGTATATCTTGAAACACGAGCGGAAGAGTAAGAGGAGGAATAAGACCTGCGATGTCAAGGGATGTGACGAAGATAAGAAACAGTCCGTTCCAGTAGGTAAGGTTTCGAAGAAAACCGATCTGGAGATCGAAGCCTCAGGAAGGAACGCATACCTCTGTAAAAAACACTGGAAGAAGTACAAGAAGGCAACTAAAGAAGAGAGAGAGATGAGACAGTTGAGCTGGGATTGATAGAAGGAAAAGAAAGGACTACTAAAATAAAATAGAAAATAAAAGAGCGATTCCCTAAGATATCGGGGAAAAGTTCTTTTATATTGAGATACTAATGAAGGATTGTGGTCGGTATGGCCGACTCCGGAAAAGACAAAACCCGTAAGAAGGATAATCCGCTACAGAAGATAACGTCCCTATTATCATCGCCTTTCAAGAAAGATAAAGCTAGAGTTGTCAAGATGCCCAAATCCTCGGCAAAAGAGGGTGGTGGCGTTTTGGCTACTGAAGAAGGGGGTTGGATATCAAAATATACCAGATTGCCTGAGATCGAAAACAAAGATTGGGAAGTAGAAGATATCGTACCAATCAGGGAACCTTTCGCCTATGCTAGGATAGTGTACGACAGTGGAAAGAAGGAATATATGTATCAACCTATCGAGCCGGCTTTGACCGATGAAGAAGAAGAGATGCTCGATAAATTGAAGGACACTCTAGACAGGACCCTCTCCTATGATTGGGAGACCATGGAAAAGAAGGATAAGGAGGAATACCTCAAAGAGAGTGTCGAGAGTTATATCCGGAGCAGAGATATAGATTTAAATGAAAGGTCTCAAAAAAGGATCGTCTATTATATATTGAGAGACTACGTTCGCTACGGCCCTATCGACGTTCTGATGAGTGATGAGGAGGTAGAGGACATATCATGCGACGGAGTGGATCTTCCGTTGTTCATCTACCACTCCGAATACGAATCTATAAGGACGACCTTGAGATTTGAAGACGAGGAGGTATTGAATTCATACATCATCCAGTTAGGTCAAAGATGCGGTAAACAGGTCTCCGTCTCCAATCCCATCCTGGACGGGACCACGGCGGAAGGACACAGGGTCCAGGCCACCTATGCGGAGGAGGTATCAACCCGAGGCTCTTCTCTAACCATCCGTCGGTTCAAGAAGGAACCCTTCACACCGGTTAAGCTGGTCAATTTCAATTCGGCCTCCCCGGAGATGGTGGCCTATATGTGGCTAATGGTGGAGAACGAGATGTCCATGATCGTAGCGGGAGGCACTGCATGTGGAAAGACGGCCACCATGAACGCCGCTACACTCTTCATACCACCGGGTCTAAAGATCGTCTCCTTGGAGGATACCAGAGAGATCAATCTCCCTCATGACAATTGGATCCCGAGTACAACCAGGTCTGGAAGCGGTTTGAATAAGGGAGAAGGTAAGGCCCCCGGAGAGGTCAACATGTACGACCTCGTTCGTAATGCATTGAGGCAAAGGCCGGATTACATCATCGTCGGAGAAGTGAGGGGTAAAGAGGCGCATACTATGTTCCAGGCTATGGCTACCGGCCATACAACATACAGCACCATGCACGCAGACTCGGTCGAATCCATGGTCCATAGGCTGGAGAACCCACCTATCAACTGTCCTCGAGTCCTTCTCACTGCCCTGGATTTCGTGATAATCCAGACCTTTGCTAGGGTTAAAGGTGAACAGGTGAGGAGAATCAAGGAGATCACTGAGTTAGTGGGATTTGAACCTGAGAGTGATGAATTGGTTACCAACACCGTCTTCGAATGGGAGAGGAAGACAGACGGCTTTGTCTACAAAGGGCACAGTTTCAATTTCGATACGATCATGGCCAGGAAGAACCTTACTCAAGAGGAGATGAACGAGGAATTCGAAGATCGTATCGAGATAGTCGAATATTTGGTAGAGGGAGATATGACGGATTATCGGGAGATATCGAAGATAGTTACTTCCTATTACAAGGAGCCAGAAGAGACTCTAGCCAGGATCAGAGAACAACAGGGTGAATTATAATGGTCGAGGTAGAAGACGCATTCAAGAAACTCCAAAGCAGCAGAGAGGGGCTCATATCTACCAAGAGGGGGAAACCCAGCGACAAGATGGAGAAGTATGGCCCACATCTGGTCAGACTTCCACAAGCTTCTGTTCCAGATTATCTCCAACTCTCTCCTTACAAGCAGTTCTGCTGGGGGGCTTTAAAACACATAGTGAAAAGAAAAGAGGTCCATGATGAAGAGCTCGAGGGTGACCTTCTTGAGGCACATATGAAGATAAGGGTGGAAGAGTATATAGCCTTCGTATGGATGAGTACGATTTTAGCAGCCATCGGAGGAACTATAGGGGGTATATTCATCGGACCGGTTTTGGAGCAATTCCTTGATTTCGGTTGGTTCCTTTTCGGGGCCGGCGCTTTGGTAGCGATAGTTACTCCCGTCGCGACCTATTTCGGTCTCATGGCAGCTCCAGGGATGAAGGCAAATCGGAGGGGGAAGAAGATCGACAAGAAGCTTCCAGATGCCATGAGTTTTATCTCGTCCATGGCTTCTGCAGATATCAATATAGACCTCATCTTTAAGGAACTCTCCCGGCAACCGCTATATGGAGAAATCAGAGAAGAGGCTGAATGGATAACGAGGGATACTGAACTTTTAGGGAAGGACATATTGAACGCTCTTAGAAGGGCCGCTTCAAGGACTCCGTCGGATAAATTCCAGGACTTCTTACAGGGCGTTATAACCACATCCAGTTCCGGCGGGAAACTGAAACCCTATTTCGTCAACAAGTTAGAGGAATATCAGGATGAAAGGCAGCTGATGGCCCAGCAGAAGATGGAAACCCTCGGGATGATGGCAGAGTCCTTCGTCACTGTGGTAGTTGCATTCCCGCTCTTCTTGGTGGTCATCATGGCCATCATGGCCTTGATGGGCGGGATGGGAGGCGGAAATCCTATTCCCCTGCTCTACGCCGTGGTCGGAATAATGATACCAGGCTCGCAGGTCGGTTTCATAGCTATAATATGGATGATTAACCAGGATTAGTGATATAATGGCTGACATACAAGAAATGAGTGGTTTTGAAAAGGTCTTGGCTCGAGGGAAAACCAAGGAGATGTTCATAATCTCAGTCGTATCATCCGTTGCCCTAGCATTTGTCTTGATCCTTGATGTTATCCAGGCAGCCCCTATACCTTTAGAACCTTTGGACTGGGCCATGTTGAGCACCATGGCATTTTTGGGCCCCTTCGGTTTTTATGCAAGTCACAAACAGACTGAAATCGAAAGGATCGAAAGAAGGTTACCTGATTTTCTCCGAGATGTGGCCGAAGCCGGTAGGTTCGGAATGACCCTTGCCGACGCTATCGTGGTTTCCGCTTCTGGCCGCTACGGTAAGCTAACCCCAGAGATACAGAAGATGGCCGCTCAGATCGAATGGGGGGTACCAGCAGATGAGGCCTTGGAGCTTTTCTCGGAGAGAGTGAACACACCCCTCGTCCAAAGGGTCGTTGCCATAATAATCAAGGCGAACGATGCCGGTGGTAACGTAGCGGATGTTTTAACCATGGTCTCACAAGATACGAAAGAGGTACATCTGGCTGAAGACGAACAGAAGATCGCCATGACCTCTTATCTGGCCGTGATATACATCTCATTCGCTGTTTTCATCGTTGTGATCATCATCCTGAACACTCAATTCTTGGCCCAAATGGCTGAGGCTGGAGCCGAGTTGTCTGGGGGAGAAGGGATGGAAGAAGTAGAACAGACCGCAGGAGCCGGTGGTATGGGGGGTGCTCAGATACAGGCCGAAAGGATACCGACTATCAAGTATATATTCGCACTAGCGGTCTTCGCCCACAGCATAGGAGACGGATTGGTAGCCGGGGTATTACAGAAGGGTAAGATCGTCTATGGCATGCAGCACAGTTTCATCCTTACCCTGATAGGTTTCGTAGCGATAAGATTACTGTTTGGCGGCGTAGGTTTGATGGTGTGAGTGATAATATGGCAAGCATAAGTGAGAAGATCAAGAATAAGTTGAATCTGTTTTCGAAGCAGAAAGAGGGTCCTAAAAAGGTCTACGAACCCCTTTCCGAAAAGGCCAAACCGAGCGGGGGAGAAAAAGAAGGGAGTTACGAAGAAGAAATAACGACCATCCCGAAGATAGCAGATGAGGATACGAAAGAGATAGAGATTGACCCGGTGGAAGAACCCTATTCCTATGTGAGGATCAAATACAATAATAAATCCAATGAATACATCTATGAGACCATCGAACCCGATCTAGACGAAGACGAAGAGGCCGTCTTGGAGACGATCAAAGACCGTTTGATCGAAGAGGTTGAATTGGTCGATTTGGAGAGCGAGGAAGAGAAAAGAGAATACCTAGAAAACAAGGTAGAGGAGATACTTAGAGACCTGGACGTGAGACTCAGGCCAGTATCTAAAGAGCGTATACTTTACTATGTAAATAGAGACTTCCTCGGATACGGACCGATCCATGTTATCATGAACGATGACAATCCAGAGGATATCTCCTGTGACGGTGTGGGCGTCCCCATCTACGTGTTTCACCGAAAACATGGGTCCATGAAATCAAACGTTTCTTTCGATGATGCCGAGGAACTGGATAATTTCGTAGTGTGGCTGGCCCAAAGGAGTGGGAAGCATATTTCGGTATCCAACCCTATGCTCGACGCCACAATGCCAGACGGATCTCGACTGCAGGAAACTTTAGGTACCCACATCACTCAGCGAGGATCATCGTTCACCATCCGGCGGTTCGAGGAAGACCCTTACACTCCCATAGACCTGATCAACTTCAAGACCTTCAGTCCAGAGATGATGGCCTATGCTTGGATAGCGATAGAATATGGTAGGTCGACCCTCATCTGTGGCGGTACGGCTTCAGGAAAAACGACCACACTCAATGCAGTCCTGCTCTTCATCCCACCCCAGGACAAGATCGTAAGTATCGAGGATACCAGGGAGCTGAACCTCCCCCATGATAACTGGGTTCCTCTACTCACCCGGAGTGGTTTCGGTGAAACCGATGAATCCGGTAAGCAAGCCGGAGAGATAGAGATGTTCGACCTGCTCCAAGCAGCTCTCAGACAGAGACCCCAGTACATGAT
>JAHENW010000058.1 GCA_018610025.1 Thermoplasmatota archaeon | reverse complement strand
TCACCGGCATCTCGGACCCGTACGAAGAGCCGAAGGACCCGGAGATAACACTAAAGACTCATAAGGAAAGTAAGGAAGAGAGCATACGGAAAGTGTTAGATTATTTAAATGATAACGGATATCTGTAGGTAGATGAATCCGGTAATATTGGATACCAACGGACTGATATTGCCTTTCCAGTTCGGTATAAACCTGGACGACGAACTGCAGCGGCTGTTCGGTGATGTGGAAGTATACGTGCCCACGTCGGTTGTGCAGGAACTGAAAGGACTGGAAAGGAAGGACGCCCTTGAGCTTTCGAAGAAGTACGAGGTGGTGGACGTTGAGAAGGGCGGGGATGAGGGCGTCCTCGAAGCCGCTCGTGATTTGGACGGTATGATATTGACCAACGATAAAGAACTGAAGAAAAGGGCCGCGACCGAAGGTATCCCCATCGTGTTCCTCCGGAGCGAGTCGCATCTGGAAGTCATCGGAGAAAAGTTTTAAATCTCTTCCTTTTATTATCTCTACCATGGAAGAAGAAAGTTCATGGGTGCCCATAGAGGGCCGAGTGACCTCTGGAGTGGAGAGAGGTAAAAATTTCCTTTCTCTACGAAAGTACAGGGAACAGTTCAAGGAGAAGATGGATATATCTCCCTACGAGGGGACGTTGAACGTCAAGTTGAGGGGGGAGAACCTGAAAATTTTTCAAAAGCTGAAGGAGAAAGAGGGTGTGCTCATAGAGGGTTTTGAGAAAAATGGGAAAAGATATGGGAAGGTGAACGCGTTCTATGCCGAACTCGGCGGCATCGATTGTGCCGTCATCATACCTGAATTCTCCCGGTACGAGGAGACCATGGAAGTGATCAGTGAAAAACATCTTCGGGAGGAATTAGGACTTCACGACGAGGATCTAGTGCAGGTTCTGGTTAAGGTTGAGGGGTAGCTACTCGATATGGAGCTGCGTGGGGTCGAATTCTATGTATGTGTTTTCATCGAACCACGCCGCTCTTATCTGTTTTAACGGGGTCTCGGTCCGGTAGGAGAAGGCCCTGCAGTACGTGTAAAGCTGTGAGAGTGGTTCTTTCTTTTCTGCATCGGGCTTGTAGTCAAGTAGGAAGACCTTCCCCGATCTTAACTGAACGAGGTCGACGTGCCCGGTGATCGATGTCTCCTGTTCCTTATCGTAAAACCAGACCGGAAGTTCCGCTGCGATGGTGGCGCCGTCGCATGTGAGCATGAACTCTTCTACCTGATCGTGCCTCTTCTTTCTGTCATAATTCGCCCTGAGGGAGAGGTCAGCCAGTTGACACGCCTGGTTCTTCGTTCTGTACGTGTTCGGCCGGGCTGAGAACTTGAGGTCCTGGTTCGATGCTCTTTTCATCTCTGGATAGTCTTTATTGAAGAGCTCGTGGGGGCATATATCCGGCACATCTCTTATGAAATCCACTACGTTAGATCGATAAGGTGAGGCATCTTGCAGCTTGCCGGTATGGTAGCGGAAATCGTATCTAAGGTCTGAATGGTAGAATGTGATGGATTCGATGAATGGGGGGTCGTACTCATCCCTGTGCTCCTTTCTCTTATTGGAATAGCTGCAGACATCTTTGAATTCATCTATCCAGTTGTGTATAGTCGATGATGAGGTGTTCGCCTTGTACCGCTGGTTGATCTTCTTCGATGTTTCAGAAAGGGTGTGGCTAGAATAATAGAGCTTTATGGAATCTACGATGATCTTTGGCCTGTATGTCTTTCCAGGGAAGGGGTTGTACACGAAGCGTTTTCCGCAGTTGTTGCAGTGGTACTGCTGTCTGTTCCCTCTTCTGGTTTCTCTCTTTCCGCACCGGACTATGTAAGTTGAATCGCATCTAGGACATCTCATGGTCTCAAGATTCCTGAGGATCTGAACCTCGGGAGCGGGACGGCACGATGGTATATAAATTCTTCATTCGGTCGATATCTCGAAGGGGGGTCTCATGGATATGAAATGGGAATTTGGGGATTATTGGGAAATTCTTTAGAACGAGCTATACGAGAAAAAGATTAACCTTGAATATGACTATTTCATATTATATAATAATAAATATTACAAGCAAGAAAGCGACCATCTCTCTACCACCGGCTGAATTTGAAAAAGTAATCGGCCTTATAGAGGAAGGTAAATTTACGAGTAGAAGCGATGTCTTTAGGACCTCATTTAGGCTGATGCTGGAAGAAAAGCCTGAGTATAAAATAGACGTGGCTGTGTACCTTTACAGAAAGGGAGAGATATCTATCGGAAGGGCCGTTGAGATGTCAGGTGTGAGCAGAGAAGAATTCAATGAGATACTGGAACGGAGAGGAGTGAAGAAGACCGTGGAAAAGAAGGAAGATGAAGAAGAAAAGGTCGATGAACTGAGGAAGAATGTTGGATAGAGTTCTCAGTGATACAGACATAACGTCCGCTTTGGCCAAGGCCGAAGCGTTGGATATCTTGAATTTGATCTTTCCCGATAGTAAATTCCTTATCACCGAATATGTGTGGGATGAACTGGACCGTTCGAAGCAGGAAGGTTTCGACTTCCCGATAAAATATTCGACTTCTGTGAAAGTACAACGATGAATGAGAGGGAATTGAAAAAATATGAGTCGATCGGAATTGTAAGGATTTCCAAGACCGATCTTAAGAACCTGATCATAGCTAAAAACCGTGATATGCCTCTGCTGACCAACGATTCTAAACTTTATGCGGAAGGGGTAAAAAGAGGGGTCAAAGTTTATGACCTGAGGCAGATGCTGAGGACTATCCATGAGGAAGAGCTACTGTCGAAGAGAAAACTGAGAGATATCGTTCAGAAAATAGAAGAGAAAGATAATACAAAAATAAATGATATCGAGACGATATTCGATTGATCAATTTTTACCCAATTTAGAAGGATATATCTCACGAATTTGGGATACCATCCATCTCACGAATTTGGGATGGATTAGGGCGGTTGTTTATATAGGTGAGAGGCTTATCCCAAATTTGTGAGGTGAGGTGCAGAATTTAGGGGATTTGGGAATCTGGTGGGTTGGAATTCTTGTCCCAAATATGTGAGATATCTCACGAATTTGGGACGGAAATTGGATTCCCTCGATTTCCGGAGCGAAGCTCCAGGGAAATCGGGTTGAATTGATCTGACAGCCACTGTGTAGCGTTGCTCTCGTTGGCGGTTGCCGGAAGATGCTGGTCTAAATGAGACTCAACAAAATCTTCATTCTCATCTACTGAGTGGTTAATCCCTGGATATTTACTAATCTCTAAGTTCACTTGTTTATCCTCCATTATTTAAGGATATTTTTAACTTAATTTTTCTTTTCTTTTTATTTACTGAATTCAACCTTTATTTTTGGATTAATA